>JBBARF010000004.1:0-67709 GCA_040399925.1 Bacteriovoracaceae bacterium | reverse complement strand
TCCATCTCTGGCCTTGTTTTTAACCCTCACTATGCTCTCTCTCATCGGAGAGGGTTTGTCGAACGCCGTTTCTCGGGTGGCGTTCTGCCAATATAAAAGTCATCCATCAGATTTTCTTCACGGCGAGATTCAAGAAATTTTTTAAGTAATACCACAACCATATCTGCCTTGGGCGATAAGGCCGTATCACGCATTTTTTTTGCCCAACGCTTATTTGCGGCCAGATAATCGTTTCCGCTGCGTTGCCATTTTTCCGGATTTACCGATTTAAGCATTTTCAGTTGGCGGTGAGGAATATCAGGATTCAGGTAATGTGAAATATAAGAGTCAATGAAACACTCAACCACTTTCCGGTCCAGGAAACCGTCCTGATCGTTGCGCTTGAGAGAAAGAGCACTTAAAAAGCGGATAATATCCCAACAGTAAGGACCCATGCGGGAACGGTCAAAATCCATCATGGCCGAGCCACGATCAGTGCGAACATAGTTATCAATATGGGGATTGCCGTGAATGAAAGTCGTAGGAACCTGATTCAGATCAATGAATCGGTAGAGCTTGGCCTGCATAATAGGGCAGGCCATCCGGAACAATAAATACCGAGCGTCACGACGAGTGCCGGGATTAATACTTAACCGTTTTTGAAAGACATGACTGCGCCGTAGATACTCTTCCATAGATCCACTATGGGGGGGAAACGCTTTTGGGTCAATATGAGAATTCACTTCCCCGAAGAGCTGAGCTAAGATGGAGGGCATGATGGAAAAACTAAAAGCACACTACCTCAAACTGGGTCCTAAGACCTTTGTCATCTTGTGCGTGCTGCTTTTGCTGGTGACCGATCTTTTGAACAGTTATTACCTGAAGTTGTGGTGGAAAACGAAAAACTTGTCGGCCAATTTTGTGCATCTTATGGCCCAGCGATCAGGCATGTCCCTCCATGAATTCGACCACGCCACTGTTCAAGACTGGATGCAACTGATTGATAATGCCGTCTACTTTCTCATCATCATTGTGATCGTTAACAACCTGTTCTTCTATCTGTTTTATTTACGCAAGAAATTGTGGGCACAAGGTTTCATTCTTTTCTATACCTTCACGGCGGCCTTATTTGCCGGAACATTTATTTTTGATAATGCTGGTTTGGGAATGGGCTGGTTGGTCTACAACACGCTTACACTTTTCATGTACATCTATTTGTATCTGGGAGTGAAACTACTCAGAACAGAAACTACCCTTGTACGTGAAAAGAAGGGACGATAAAGTTTCCGCCGTCTGAGTTAATCCATTCCGGTATTGTCCTGAGACCATTCATCAGCATCCTCTGCCCTACAACAGATAAAATAAATGAATCAAAGGCCTGAGGATTTCTGGTAATAGTCTGGAGATCATTTTCGTAGATAAAAATGTCCATGTGCTTTTCAATATGAATGATAATCTGCTCACGGGCAGAGCTCGCGATTTCAATATCAAAAAGTTGCAGGAGCAATGACTTACTGATGATGCGCGCCCGATACAATTCTATTAAGCAAATCGAGATATTGGACTCATACATCTTCAGATCCGAAGGAAGATGGCGGAGAAGATAATTGAGCCGCGACAGAAGCATCACAGAAACATTTCCGAAAGAATCGTATGATGTCTTAAATAAATCTAAGAGTTGGTCGTAATAGTTTTTCCAAACCCAGTAATCAATCGGGCGATGCCAGTAAGGAACAAACCCCTTACGCAGTTTTCGTTTGAATGCTTTTGAGAGCATGTGCTCGTCAGGATTTTTCTTCAGAACATTACGAGAGTAATCAATCTCAAGGGCGGCTTGTCTGTCTTGTTCGTATTTTTTGGGATTGGCATTGTAAAGTTCCGCGTCTTCCTCGAGAAGTTTATCCATTTCAAGTCGGACCTGCTCAACCTGTAAACGTGGGCAAGCATGGGCACCTTCACAGTGCTTCAAGCAAGTCTCTTCACAAGGCGGCTTACTCAGTGGGAAATCGACAACCAGTTGCTTCAGACCAAACTGAGTGACCCAGCCGGTAATGATTTCATCACGGTCACGAATCTCCTCATCTTTTACAGACTGAAGAGATTTTAAGAACCAACGTTTTTTTTCCGGAAAATATTCAAGCACAGAGAAAAAGAAATTTTCTCTTCTCCCTCCGGAGAGACTCATGCCCGCGACATTCAAAACTTTCGTTTCCAGTGGGGTCCCCTTAGAGGGGAGATTCTACCTTAAATGGTAAAATCTCCATTCCGTGTTCTTTCACTTTCGCTTCGATAATCTTTGGATCAAGACCTTTGTGGACCAGAATAAAGCATCCGCCGCCGCCGGCACCACACATCTTTAATCCTATCACATTTCCGTCTTTTTTGAGTTCAGAAGTAAAATGACGGATTTTTTCAGTCGAAATCCCCGGGAAAAGCTTCTCACGCTCAAGACCTTCCTGGGCAATGAGGGCCAACATTTTATCCCACTGCTTAGTTATGAGGGCCTCATAAGTCTGGTGGGAAATGTCTGCAATGCGGGTTAATCCTTCTACCACTTCCGGCTTTTTATCAAAGAAGCCTTTATAAACTTCCCAGTTATTAATCCCGGAAGCTCGAGACTGCTTACTTGAAATAAGAGTAAGGTGGGTTTCAAGAACTTCTTTAAGTTCATCAGAGTAAAGTTGCTCAACCTTGATCTCCCCTTCAATTCCGCGGATTGCAAGAACCCCACCAGTCAAGGCCGGGAAATAGTCTTGATATCCTGCCATTCCCTGATTCAGATTACGACTTTCAACGGCTTTCACTCTCATTACGGCCGTATGGCGGTCATAATTGTGGCCGGTAAAATTACAAAGAGCGCGGTAGAGAGTTACACCCATCGCTGAAGATCCACCAAGTCCAGATCCCGCAGGAGCTCCTGACGAGAGATCGAGTTTAATGTGAGAATTGATTTTAAAGAGGCGAAGAATTTGCAAAATAAAAGTCATCTCGGCAAAATCGCGCGAATAAACCACACGATCTTCAGTCAGTTCAGCCGAAGTATACTTATAACTCTTGTCGTAATCTTTTGAATGGATTTCAACACCATCAAAAGCTGTCTTCGTCAGACTAACAGAGGCTTTTAGCCCAGTTGCTACGTTAAGGGTAACGACGTTTTTAATAATGAGATTGATAGGCTCGATATCAAGAGTTCCACCAACCAGATCAACACGAACACTTCCAGTATTAGTTACCTGCATTCAAAATTCCAATGTAAGGGAGTTCACGGTAGCGGCCAGCATAATCCAGACCATAGCCAATAACGAATTTATCTTCGATTTCAAAACCAAGATAATCGATGCCTACTTTATGTTTAAGTTTTACTGGCTTAAACAGAAGAGACGCCAGACGAATTGATTTTGGATTTCTTACACGAAGGATATCAATCAGAGTTTTAATCGTAAGACCCGTATCAACGATATCTTCGATGATCAAAACGTTTTTACCTTCGATGTTGGCGGTAATATCCATCTCGAGACGAACATTACCTGAGCTATTAGTCGAATCACCATAAGATGAAAGAGAGATAAACTCGAGGCTTAAAGGACGGTTGATTTTTTTAATCAGATCAGAGCAGAAAATAAAAGCTCCTTTCAAAACACAAATCACCACTAGCTCTTCATTTTCGTAATCTTTGGTGATCGCTTTCCCTAAGGCATCGATCCTAAGAGCAATTTCTTCTTCAGTAATGAGAGCTTCGGGTGAGTACATTTCCATTATTTCTCCTAGCAGTACGAGTTGTTTAAGATTTCACCTAAACCACCCGCTCCTGGCACAATATATTGATAATTATTAAGTCCCTTCTCTTCTTCCCATTTTGTTCCAGGTTCTGTTGCGAGAATATCTTTCGAAGATAAACCACGATCCAGACGAAGGGCAAAAATATAAAGATCAGGACATTCAGTTGTTACTTTCTTGAGATACTCAGGGGTAATAATCAGATGCATGGCGACCATAATTCTTGGCGTGCCTCCGACTTCTTTTTTATAATGATTGTAGGCCTGAACTATCGTACTGCCTGTAGCGCCCATGGGATCAGGGAATAAAACAATCGCCTTCTCAACGTCGCCACCAATTTTAGAGCCGGATACATCTACACCAATGACTTCATTTTTATCATTCGTCTTACGACCAACATAGAAATGATCCTGACGAACAAGTTCGGGGTTCATGAGGTAGTTCAATTTGTTGTAACAAAGGTGCGATGGAAAAGTTCCAGCACGTGCCAGATCAACACTTACACAAGGAACCTGAGGATCAATGATTTGACCTTCGTAACTAGCTTCGGGATGAGAAGACTTCATACGAGTTTCCATAGATGCAATTTTGCGTGGAAAGAGATCATCGATCACATTATCCATCATATAAGAATAAAGCATGCTCACAAGTTCATTAATTTGTGGTTGATGAGTGGATGGAGATCCAAGCTTTGCTAAAAGCGAAAGCATCAGAGGAGAAGAAATCAGGTGAACTTTATCACCGTACTTGTGTTTAACTTCATTGGGGTGAAATGAAAGTTTTTGATGTTGTGAATCACTCGCCATAAACCATCCTTTAGGAGACTAAAGGATAGCAAAAATTAGTTAGAAAGATGATGAGAAAGTGGCTTAATTTCTTCCTCGAGAGGAAGGAGGGCCTGCTCTTCAACATCGTCATACTGGTAGTGGCCACGGCAACGCGCTTCATAGGCGTCACTTTCACCTAGGAGAAACGTATCTTTGCTCTTGGTCAGGCGCTGAGAACGTGTCGCAGGGGCTCCGCAAACCGTACAGATGGCGTGAATTTTTACAACTTCATCGGCCAGCGCCAGAAGTGCAGGCATAGGACCGAAAGGCTGAGCACGGAAATCTAAATCCAGACCAGCACAGATGACTCTGTAACCGCGGGCCGCGAGTTTTGTGACAACCATAACGATATTTTCATCGAAGAATTGGATTTCATCGATAGCAACAACACGAGTTGAATCTTTTAAACGGATAAGAATATCTACTGAATTTTCTACTGGCTCTGACTTAATCGCCTGTGAAGAATGTGAAACCACATCTTCAACATCATAACGAACATCAATAGCTGGTTTGAAAATTTGCACACGCTGTTTAGCAATCTGAGCACGTTTCACACGACGAATAAGCTCTTCTGTTTTTCCTGAAAACATAGGTCCGCAAACGACTTCAATCGATCCATGAAAATATTGATGCGTCACAATGGCTCCTCGAAAAAAACTTAAAAACGGTGTATTTGAAGAATCATTTTTTCAAATTAACTAAAAGATGACAATAATGCTCGGTTCTTTAAAGGTATGATATTAGATGGCCGTAAGAATTTATAAGGACAGAGGCTTTAAAGTAAACAAAAAATGCCCACGAAAACTAAACTAAGAATCATGAGTGCGAGCAAACTTGGTGTCAATAAGATGACCCAGGCCAGAGAACGTGAGCTTCCGAGATTAGAACGCAGACCTGCGTAGAGCAGAAAATAGTAACCAATCAGCTGGAATAAATCCCCAATAAACGGAATGAGATTAAAGATATTAGAACTTAAAGCGTGAGTGGTAATTTGATCAGCAATTTCTTCCGCCGGTAGCTCCGGATTAAGCCAGCGAGCATAAGTACGAATCACCCAAGACCAAAACTGAGTAACCACCAAACTGGTGATTGGAAAGAAAATGATATCTACCGCAGAGGAAAATAAGAGGAAATAATAAGTCGAAAATCCTGTGCTCTCCATCAGATCATGGAGAAGAGGAAAGTTTTCGTCCTGAAGACTCAGGAATGATTGAAGGAAAAAATTCAGGATCAAGATTTTACAAATACCGCGAAGAATAGCAAAAACCCACGAGATGCCTAAAGCTTCGGCCAGAGATAGGGGCTCGAACCTCTCCCCTTCGTATTCATACATGGGCACCGGATGACGAAACTGTTCGTGGATGCGGAAGGGATGAACCAGCACCATACAGAAAGTTTCGAAAAGTTGACGAATATTCATAGGCTCACTTTAGCACATCTTCAAATTGGCCGTGAAATTTTTCATCCAAGAGCGTGAAGTGGGCCTTGAATCCCTGAGTGAGATTCACAACTATAAGCTCTTCTTTTTTACGCCACAAATAAAGCTCCTGCCCCATGACGTTTATCCGAAGCAGATTCTCGTTAAGCATCATTTGTTTCTCGGAATTAGAGAGCTGAGAAACCCTTTCTGCTTGTTCAAACTGACCGAGATTAAATAAAACCTGAAAGAGTGAATCCATAGGTCCTGGGACAACTTTAAATTTCTGGGCGTTAAAAGACAAAGGTTCACGATTTTTAACCATCACTCTGTCAGACTTTGTTCCCTGAACAAATTCAACCGGCAGATTAGAAAATGATTTAAAATCCGCAGGAGGAATAATTTTTTTATCCCAATAGTCCTGAAACTGGATAAAAAATGTTTTAAGTGTGCCACCGACCATGAAGAAAGCTTTTTTGTTTTGATGATCAACAATATAGGCGTCGGCAGACTTTTTATTCTTTAAATTTAATTCCCAAATGAATGTGGTCTTTTCATTCATGAATTTGATAGTACCCATCTTGATATTCAGATCTTTTGAATAGGGAACCTGCTGCTTAATCGTGATTTGGGTGAGCAGTGAAATAAATTTTTCTCTGAGTTTACCATGAACTGAAATTCCCTTGATGGGAGGAGGGAGTGTCTGATTATTCTTTAGATCTAATTCAAAGGCCAATCGACCTTCAGATTCAATACTAATACGATCCATGGGAAGATCAGGGTAATAACGGAAGAGTTGTTTCTCGACTATCTCAGACAGAGGTTTAGAGAGGTGAGCACGGAGTTCATCGAGTTTTATTTTATCGATTTCCGTACTTTCCGTCGTGAGCTGGCTCTCCCCTTCAATATACGCGACCATTACTTTGTTACCATGGCCCATATAAAAGCCCGTTTTATCGAGGTTCATATCACCTAAGGTATAAATGATCCCGTTAGCAGTGAAGGGAATGGGATCACTGAAAAATGTTTTCCAGTCTCCTGTTACGTCTTTGACTTTCTTGATCTGTGAAATTTTTCTTTCAATTACGGTCATAGAGTTGTGAGAAAGAAGTTTATCACCTGAAAACCACTGCCCGGAAGCATTTTTGATAGCATTCATATCGCCAAATTTAAGTTCAGTCAGAGGCTTTACAAAAACTTTGCCCTCAATTTCCTGCGCCACCATCTGAGTTTCAACTCGCTTCTCCTGAAAGATATAAACAGCGATCAGAAGGAGAACAAAGGCTCCAAATAGTACCAGATTTTTTTTCATAGAATTCTACGACGGCGGTAGATGAAAATAGCGGCTCCAAAGAAAACCAGAGGAACAACGAGAATAGAGATCACAAAAATCATCTGCAAGTGAGCACCACTGAGAATTATAGGCGTCTCTTCAACTCCCGGACGATTAAAGGAAATAATTCCTTCATCATCAACCATCCACGAGACAGAATTTAAAAATAGTGTCGTGTTACCTGATTGGTTCTGATACCCGTTAACTAAAAATGAGCTTGATCCTAAAAGAACAAAACGTGAGCTGCGATCAGCTTCACCTAAAGCTCCCTCGGCAATTCCCATGAGTCCAATCGGTCCTTTTGTATCTTTCCCCTCTTCATAGAGAGCTTTTCCTTCAGTAACACCTTTGAGATTTGTTTCCGCCCAACTCCCAGGGAAACTTGATGTCATGGCCAGCAGGGTGGCCGAATCATTGCCCTTGATTTGAGAGACAGAGGCACTCAAGGGGAAAATGGTACGGATGTTAAAACCTTCGGTGATGGGATGAGAAGTATCGTAGTGACTAATAATAGGAATAGTCGCTTCGGCACCTTGAACCGTGGAAAGTCTGTCGATCACTACATCTTTACCGAGTTTGAGCCCGTAAGGAGTCGCAAGTCTGGTGAGATTGTCATAGATCTCAGATTTAAATGCAGGCGCCAGAGCGAGGAAAAGACTTCCTCCACGGCCAAGGTATAATTCGAGTTGTTTACTTTCCTGTTCAAGGAAAGCTGAAACTGGACCCAGAACAAAAACGGCGGTGGCATCAGGAGGGACTTCACTCACCTTAGTTAAATCCAGAGGACGGATCTCATAATTTTGTGATTGAAGTTTTTCACATAGAATAGATAGTCCTTCTGGGGTGGAGTTCTCACAATTTAATTCTTCGTGACCGGTTGTGAGGTAAAGCACGACAGGAACACTTCGCAGAGATTTTAAAAGAGCGTTGGTAATTGAAAGTTCATCTGAAATTTGAAAACGGGATTCCTTACCTTGGTAATCAACAAGGATCGTTCCATTCTGAGTGATGTCTTTGGCCTTAACCAAATCTGGTCTCACATCCGTATCAATCGCTTCCAGAGAAATCTGTTTATTCTGCGCCTGATATAGCTTCAGAACATTCATAATCGCCTGCCACTCCTCACGTTTTGAATACACAGTGAGCTTCAGTGGAGACTTCACAATTTCTAAAACTTTTTTAGTCTGGTCAGTCAGGCTGTTGCGCTTCTCTGTCGTGAGATCTACTTCCTTAAAGTTTTTGTTTCCGAGATAATTAACAACTCCCAGGATACAGGCCACAAGTATGACATTCACCACATGAAAGGCGAGGTGCTTAAAATAGACGGACTTCACAAAAATTTTGATTTCTTTCATCTTCACCACACTCAGAAGTGCTCCGAGCGCGAAAGCAAATACAGTAAGTGCAATATTGAGAGTCCGGTATTCAGGTGCAGCGATCCACAACCCAATTGCGGCCAAGAACATCAGCACATCCATAATAATCCACAGGGGAAATAACCAAGTTTTCATTACCAGTTCCTCCGACCAAGGCTCTTCACAGTGAGAAGACCAAAAAAAGAGACAAACGTGAGGTAATAAATAAGATCCTGAGTTCCGATAAGTCCTCTCATAAGTCTTTCAAAGTGAGAGGTAATGCCTAAGTAGGTAAAAATCTCGGCCACAATGAAGTTTGAATTTAAGTGCCCACCCCATGTAATCATCCATAGGAACATGATTCCGAGAATTGATCCTAACGCTGCAATGATTTGATTATTTGAAAGTGAAGAACAGAACAGGCCCATCGAAATATACGCAGAAGCATTAAGTAAAAGTGCTAGATAAGAGGATCCAAGTAACGTGACTTCTCTAATGCCTATTCCCCAGATGATGAGAGGATAAATCCCTGTCATCAAGAGCATACAAGCAACCAGTGTCAGCGCGGCAAGTCCCTTGCTCACAACTACTTGCCATTCACGCATAGGAGCAAGCCAGTAAAGATCCAATGTATCTTGTCTTTTTTCTTCAGCGAAAAGTTTCATCGTAATAAGAGGAATAAAAAAGAGAAAAAGAAAATTGATGTTGGCGTATAAACGCAGCACCACTTCTTCCACAAAAGAAATCTGAGTCGCGTAATTCTGAGGGATAGCCTGAATCCCATCGGTGTATGAAACCAAAAGATTAAAAAAGATTACTCCACTGATCAGGGAGAAGAGTCCAATCATCACGTAGGCCAGAGGAGAACTGAAGTATGAATGAACTTCTTTTTTCCAGAGTGTATAAATCATTTTTTAGTCTCCGTCACTTGTAGGAAAATGTCTTCTAATTCCGGAGATTCATTTTGCATGGTCATGAGAGTTAACCCAGAGCTCACGAGATACTTACTTAGATCAGACCTGAAGTCACGTTCTCCACGGAAACTAATGGTGAATTGCTCCTCCATCGCCAGAACATGATGATGAGTAACATCGTATTTTCCGAAATGAGAGAGATCAGGCAGTTTCTCTCCAAGAGCGAGCCCAATTTTCACGCAAAGACCTTGTTTGAACTGACGATGAATCTCCTGCAGATTTCCTGTAGCCCTTACTTTACCTTGATGAATAATCGTAATCTGATCACAAAGTAGTTCAACTTCAGGAAGAATATGTGAAGAGAAGAGAATGGTTTTTTCTTCTGCAAGTTTTTTTATGTAATCACGAAGCTCAACCACCGACTGAGGATCAAGACCGTTGGTCGGCTCATCAAGAATGAGAAAGGGAGCATCGTAGATGATCGCCTGACCCAGACCTACCCTCTGTTTATAGCCCTTAGATAAATTTCCGATAAGGCGCTTGCGAACTTCGGTTAGTGACAGGCCTGTTAACACTTTATCCACATTCTCTTTAACCGTTTTGACTTTGTGGAAGCGAGCAATCAGTTCCAGATAGTTTTCAACCGTCATATCCAGATAAAGTGGTGGGTTCTCCGGAAGTAAGCCAATTTGATTTTTATAACTCAGGTTAAGAGGGTCGATCTTTTCACCAAAAAGATGGATGGATCCCGAAGTCGCCGGGATCAAACCAGCGATCATTCTCATGGTAGTGGACTTACCTGCGCCATTAGGACCTAGGAAACCGTGGATGGATCCTTTGGTCACTTCAAAACTAGCTTCTTTAACGGCAAAACGACCGGGGTACTCTTTACTTATTTTGTCAACTACTAAGACTTTATCCATGTTCACCTTGTAATAATTTGCCCAAAAGCATTATTCCGACTCAAAATCTAATGAAGGCTCTAGTTCGAAACCATAAGTGCCGAAAAGCTCATTAATCATTATGACTATTTTAAATACTTTCAAGTCAAGAATTCAAGCAGCACAGCGGATTCTCATTACAACACATGAGTATCCCGATGCTGACGGTATTGGGAGCCAAATCTCCCTTTGTCTTGCCCTCAGGGGACTTGGGAAGAACGCTATCTGTGTAAACAACGAACCTCTACTCGATCGCTACCAATACCTTGATGAAGATAAGGTCGTTATTGGATACAAAAAATATGTTTCTACCTATAAAGACTTTGTCCCAGATTTAATCATCGTCGTCGATACCAATACCAAACTTAGAGTAGGTAAAGAGCTCAGCGAATACATCACAGATTCAATGTCAGTGCTTTATATCGACCATCACCCTTGTCGAGGTCGTGATTTATCAAATCACTGTATTGATGTGACAGCAGCTGCTACTGGTCAAATGATTGGCGAGATGATTGAGTCTCTCGGTGTAAAATTCACTAAAAAAATTGCTTTGCCTATTTATACATCCATTATTATTGATACGAGTTCTTTCCGTTACCCGACTGTATCGGCCGCAACACACCGACTTGTAACTAAACTAATGGATACCGGAATTAATCCTCCGGACGCCTATAATGGAATTTACGGAACAAAACGTATTCAGCACATGCATCTACTGGCCCGTATTCTTAATACAGCATCTACCAATAAAGATGAGTCGGTTGCGTGGATGCTACTTAGAAAAGAAGATATTGATCGTTTTGCTTCAGATGTAGAAGATACCCATGCGTTTATTAATAACCTTTTGGTTTTGAATAATATCAAAGTCGCCTGCATGTTCAGAGACGATGGTGATCAGGTGAAGATGAGCTTACGTTCATCAGGTGATATTGATGTCGGTACCATTGCTCAGGCCCTTGGTGGTGGTGGGCACTCCCATTCTGCTGCAACTGTCTTCTTTAAAAATAACGAGACGACCGAAGAGATCATGCTTAGAGCTGTAAAAAAAGTCGAAGAAGTTCTCGCGAATCTGGAAAAAGAAGCTTAATACCCTATTCCCTTCTCGCTTTTTAACAATTTAAATTTTTTAGATGGATTTACTAGCAACTAGTTAGCAGCTGGTTTTCTTGGATTATAGAAATCATTCCAGAACTTCGCTGAATATTCATAGTAACGTTCAACTTTCGCCGGATCACCAAAGATTTCGCTTAATTTCTGACGGTATTCAGACTCTCTGTTATTCATGAGTTCAAGCGAAGGAGCGATGTTGGCAGGATTAATATCCGCTTTCATCTTTTCAAGATCTCTTAAAAGATTACTTTCAAGTGAGACAAATTTGATGATGGTCGTATCCTTCACATCCAGACTACGAATGAACCAATCGTTCAAATCAAGGATCCATTTATCTTGGTAAGTCGTGTCCTGGACACGAGTCGCAAAATCTGTCGTATAGAGGATATTTTCAACGTAGCTCGATTTAAACTCAGCAGTTGTTTTAGGAGCATAAATAGCTTTAACTCTAGACTGTTGAAGCTTTTTAAGGAAGACATCAGAGCCAGAGTTTTCTTTTTTCTCAGTGAATGCCGCCACTATAATATTTTTTGGCGCTGTAATGACTTGAGGAAAGAAGATCAAAAGAGCAAGAACGGCAGCCGTACTTAATCCTGCGATCTTAACTTTACGCCAAAAACGAATCTCTTTAGTTTTAGCATCAGCTCCATTTTTCAGCATCGATTGGAGCTTATTAGTATCGGGGCCAACTCTATCAAGCATCGTATTCACAACCAGCTCTTTAAATTCTTTGCTAAAGCTTTCAATGAAAGCATCATCCATAGGTCTATTTCTAGATTTGTACATTTCACTTGCGACCAAGGCATAGAGATTTGTTGAAACAGAACGAGAGCGCTCAATTCTGCGATGACTCCACTCTTCTTCAGACTGGGCACGCATTTCTTTAATTTTAGCCATTTCAAAATGTTTGGTCTCTGCCAACTGAATAACCAGTTTAGCTTTTTCATCTTTAGACAGATTATCGGCCTGAATCATCAACTCTTTGGCTTCTATCTTGGCAGCATCGAGGATTTGTTTTTTAAGATTAAGAGCTTCCGTTTCGGCCAGCGCCAGAGCTTCTCTGACTTTATCACGGGCACCATCAAGAAGATCTTCCCTCTTCCTACGGGCCTCTAAAACATCTTCTTCCATCGAGTGCTTTCTCATCTCGAGCTGTGCCAATTCTTGTTTAAGAGCATCTTTTTCAATCTGAAGATCAAGGCGAAGTTTTTTTAAGCGACTCTTAGATTCTGCTTCCGCCTTCTCCAGAACTTTTCCAGCTTCTTCTTTAAGACGTTTAGCTTCCGTTTCAGAAACAAGTTTCAAAGTAGCCGCATCATTCAGAGAGTTATGCTTAAGCTCCGTGGCTTCAGCCTTCGCCTGATTAATGATTTTATGAAATTCCTCGTGACCAGTGACGGCCATTTTTTCGATATCTTTAATGAGATTAGTTTTTTTATCCTGGAGCTTAATGACTGACTTTTCATTTTCAGCTTTCGCCCGATCAAGTTCGTCTTTAAGAGAAGCAAGATTTTGCGTTCTCTCTAAATCTAACTCAATCTTCAGTCGTTCTTTCTGCTCATTAAGAAATTGAACTTCTTTTTGAGCAGATTCTAGCATTGCTTTTGATTCTTGTTGAGCAGATTCTAGCTTTGCTCTTGATTCTTGTTGAGCATTGGCCAGAGTTTCAGTAGCAGACTTATGAAGTATTTCTACTTCATCACGACTCTTATGGATCTCTTTGCGCTGAATCTCGAGATTTTTACTGGTAACTTCAAACTCGATGCGGGATCTTTCAAGTCCCTTTTGAGCTTCATCATATTCAAGAGCTAAAAGTTTGAGTAAACCTGATTCTTTTTCATGATCAAGTTTGAGGTCGTTGATTTTATTCTCAAGAAGATTTTTATCCTTGCTGAGCAAGTCGACTTGTGGCCCAAGGCTTTCTTTAATTGCTTCCGATTTTTCAATCTCAGTTTTAACCTGATTCATTTTAAAATAAATCTGATTCATCTCGGCTTCAAGGTCAGCCTTTAAGCGTCTTTCTTCCGATGCTGCATGTTGAATTCGTTCATCAAGCTCTCGCGCTTCTACATCAAATTGTTCACGTTCAGAATTTAAACGATCCATTTCAAACTGGATGCGAGCTTCTTCGGTCTCGATTGTTTGCTGTAGCTGTTTAAGAGTCTGTCGGTAGATAGATTCAGATTCTTTGATCTGCGCCAATTCTTCACGGGCTTTATTAAAATCTGATTTTGCCTCAAAGAGCTTTCGTTGAGCATCGCTCTCGAAACCACGAAGTTCATTTATTTTATGAGAGACATGGGCTTCGGCTTCAGAAATAATCTGCTCCGCCTCGACTCTTGCCGCTTGCAATTGCTGAGAGGCAAAATCTTCGGCATTCTTTTTAACTTTCTTCGCCTCTTCCAGACAAGCTTCACGAATAGCTTCAGCTTCTGTCCCCACAAGCTTACGAATATGTTCAAAGAGATTTTCTTCGGCCTGACTTTTAATGCGGATAATTTTTTCTTCCGGCTCCATCTCTGGTAGGGACTGAATCACTGTCAGTTTCTCACGAACGGGAGCAACTTCAGGGATAGGTATAGATGCTATTGGTGGTGGAGATCGTCTTACTGGTGCTGCAACTTGAATTGGTCCATTCACCACTTTTTTCTCAGGCATCCAATGCTCAGTGGTTTGAGCTTTTGAGGCAGAAATAACGTCCTCAATAACCGTACACTCTAAAGCAAGCATAGGCCCCGAACGACCGCCCAGAGATACAATCTGGCCAGCTCGATAAATCATTTTCTGATTGGCAGGAAGTTTTTTACCATCAAGCCATGTTCCATTGCTGGAACCCAACTCTTCCATCCATATATTACCCAGAGAATGTGAGACGCGAATCTGTTCTCGGCTAATCAGATCATCGGAAATAACAATGTCAGCATCTTTCCCGCGTCCAATGACAAAAGAGCTCTTCTCGACATGAATCTGTCGATCTTTTCCCTTCTCCTGAATCGAAACCTTAAAGTGAAATATTACTGACATATATTATTGCTTACGCAGCCTTATCGTCATCATTCGACTCTTTAGGTGAAGGCATTTTCGCGACACCACGATCATCAATTTTCTCTTCAGAGTAATCATCCTGGAACTTGGTGTTACCAAGTTCTTTATTCACTGAAGCTTCAGCAAGGGCTTCGAGAGGATCACGGTGCTCATCAAAATCAATAATGTCCTCAGGCAATTGGTTATCTGAACAGAAAGACCAGAGAGTTTCGAGTGAATCATCAAAACGCTCAACCATATCGACAAAAAGTTTATTAGGATTTAAGAAAGCATTGATGAAAGTCATCGCTACGTTCAAAAGGATCCCAAGGATTGAAGTGATCATCGAGTAAGACATTTTAACGAGGAAGGCATCCATTGTGAGTTTTGTTTTCTCAATATCAGCTAAGTCCATAGCCCCTAGTTCCGGAAGGGCCGTCATAATCCCGAGGAATGTTCCGAAAATCCCTCCAACGATAAAGATACCTGGAAGTAAATTCAACACTTCATTAAAAGTCCCAACGGGGATATATCCAAGAACAGAATTGAACTGTGGATTTTTTTCAAAGATCTGGATCGTTGTTTCACGAGTTTTAGGTCTGTGAAGATCGTAGCGGAAGAATTGGATGTGTTTTAGTGTATCTTTCACTAAACGAGCACAACCCTGTTGAACCAAGAAGATTCTGTCCGCTTTATCCATGATGACATCTGGATTTCTCCGTTTAAGAATCGATCTCATAACGAAGAGTTCGTAATAAGTTTTTTCCAACAACAATTTAGTTGTGATGTAAAAAGAAGTATGGATTTTACCTTTTTTCTTGTTGGCCAAGAGGTATTCAAAAACTCTCTTTTGAAAAGCTTTAGCAAACCAGGCTTCCCTTTTCACTGTCATATGAATGAGTACTCTAAGGACAACAGCCCCGAAAAATACGCACACCATGAGTGGCATTAGAAGATCGTTAGCAAAGGTAATAATTCCGTTAATTACCGTGTTGATCAATTCATTCACAAAAGCTCCTTCGACTCACTTATTTTTTATCATCCATATTGAACTTAATAATAACTTTCTGAGACTGCTTACAGTCAAACTTTTCACAGAACTCTTTCTGACTCATCCCAGGGATGGCCCCAGCTGGAGCACGACCTTCAGTAAAGAAACTTCGTCCGGTAACTTTCACCAGTGGAAGAAGTTGTTTCTGGTTTTTATAATTAATTTTGTTGGTATCAAACATATAGTCAAAAATAGATCGAGCACGTTTGTAACTTAAATCCAGATTGAACTTCGCGGCTTTCTGATCCATTGGATCTAAACTTTGAGGATCGATATATTTATTCTTATAAGTAGGTGAAGCAAAACCTACGATGTCAACAGAGGTAATTTTGCTGGCAATGTTTGCATCTTTAAATAGACTCTCTGAATACTTAGGAATGAACTTTTGAAGAACATTGGCCATCGTAGGCTTAAGGTCTGAAGAGCCGTTATCAAAGTAGTCACCATTAAATGAAATAGTCACATCACCCGTATTAGGATTTACGTCAGCAGAAACACCGGCGGATTTGAGCGCCTTGGCAATTTCTTTTGAAAGCTTCATACGCGCATTAGCACGAGTTTGAGCTTCAGCAAGATCACCTTTAAGGCCTGCGATCTGACGATCAAGAGCATCGCCTTTTTCTTTATTGAGTTTATTAAACTCAGCAAGTTGCTTAGCTTTTTCCTGAGCAGACATATTGGCTGCCTTGATTTTACTTTCAAGAGCAGACTTCTCTTTGGCCATACGGGCATCATGGGCTGCTTGCATACCTTTGATCTGACCTTCGTAATCTCCTACAGTCTTTTCCAATTTTTGTGATGTCTTAGTTAACTCAGAAGCCAGAGCTGCATTTTCTTGAGCTTTGGCGTTCTCGCGAGCTTCAGCATCAGACAATTCGCCTTGGAGTGAAGCAATCTTTCTTCCCACGGCCTGATCTTTCTCAAGAGCAGCTTTATTAAACTCAGCAAGCTGCTGGGCTTTTTGAACGGCAGTGAGTTTGGCGGCTTTGATTTTATGTTCAAAGGCAGCTCTTTCTTTCGCCATTTTCTCAGAGTGATTATTTTTCATTTCATCGATCTGACTTTCATACTCAGTAACAGCTTTATTCAGATTTTCAGTTGTTGTAGCGAGAGTTGTTTCAGTCTTAACTAACTTCTCTGTAGTCTTAGAAAGTTCCTGATTGATGACGGCGAGTCGACTCTGCACCTGTTGATTTTCAGTATTAAGTTCTTCTATTTTTGCCATACTTTGCTGCTTCAAGCGAGCAATTTGCTCGTAAGCTTTTTGTTTGGTGATTTTTGAAGTTTTCTGTGCTTTTTCAAGATTCGCGATATTTTTTGAAAGCTCAGAATTGATTTGAGAAATTTCTTTATTGTTTTCAGTAATCTCATTTTTCTTAACAACGAGTTCCTGACTGAGATCACCAATTTCTTGATTCTTAGTTTCGATAATTTCTTCGCGAACTTTGAGTTTATTTTTAGCAAGTAAATTGGCATTGATAATATTTCGAACAACTTGTTGGTACTTGTTCAAGGCGAGCTCTTTCTTCTCATTTTCAGTCGCCTGACGACGAAGATTATTTTTCTCTTCTTTCGCCTCTTCCTGAAGAAGAGAAAGTTTATCCATCAATTCATTATAAACTTGCTGCTCATCTTTTGATTCTTCCTGGAGAGCAGAATCCTTGAGCGTATTGTACGCCTTGATTTGAGATCTCAAATCAGCGTTGTCGCGGGCAATCTGTTGTCTCTCTAGACGACTCTGAATAGAGCTTGTTCCAGAGCGAAGTGACGCCACCACATACATCATAAGAAAGACGAATGAGAGTACCATAAATAGATCTGAATAAGATCCCCACGAATCATTACTGCTCGCTTCTTCTTTAAACTTGTCGTACTTAAAACCTTTCATTTTTCCACCCTCAGGAAAGATATCTCTTACTGTTATCGGTGCTTTGCCTTAAACAGTTAGTGGACTCAACCTTAATTATACAGGAGCTTTTTAGTCGACATTAAAGGCTCAGTTATTTCAACAAGAAAGGAATAGCCGACTAAACAAGTATGTTCTTTTAAGGTAAGAAAGAGCGAGAAGGATACAAGCAATCGGGAAAAAGACTTCATCAAGAGTTGGTATGTCGTTGGAGGTGTATTTACTTTCTGGGCCTGTACTTAGGCAGCTCTTTTAATTTCTATATTAGGTGAACTAGGAAGAACCAAAACAAGAGTCAGACCTCTTCCTGGAATATTCTTATAACTAAAAATACCTTTTCTTCGCTGAACCAAAGCGTTAAGAGCCGAAAGCCCTACTCCTAAACCAGACTCAGATGTAATAATCTTACGAGTCGAATAACCATCTTCAAACAATTTTTTGAAGGCTTCATTCTCAGAAGCTGCGATCTCTTTCCACTTCACTCCCCTACCATCATCACTGAGATGAATTTCAACAAAACTATGTTTAATGAAAAAAGATATTTCAATCTTTCCTTCAGCTTTTTTACCCTTGCTTAGTCTTTCAGCTTCACTCTCAAGTCCATGGTCTGCAGAATTCCGAAGAAAATGAGTAAAGTAAGTAAAGACTTCATCCCAATTTCCGGAGGGTAACTCAGTTGCTCCACCCTTAATTGAGAAGGAAATTTTCTTATTGAGTCTGACGGCCAGATCATCAACCATCGCTTTACCAATTGGATAATAATCATCCCCGATAGAGTCGTGCTGGAGTTCACTTCCCTGGCTAAAAATAGAAAGGTTCCAATAAAGATTGTGAGTTTTTTCAACGGCTAAATAGCGCATACTCGTAGTAAAAAGAGTGGATGAACAGTCACAGAAAAAGTTTTCGAGTTCGACGACTTCAACCATCACATCTTCGCGACTAAAATAAGCGAAGTTACCTTTGAGAGTATGAACAACTCGTTTAGCCTCGGTGAGGGCTTCAGGCTTTCCCTCCCTCAGAATATGGATCACTCCGCTAAGCATTCTTAGCGATTCAGCTACCACTGTTTGGAAACAGAAGACCTGATGACTCATTCGTCTTTCCTGGAAATAGTCGAGTTCCGTAAACTGTTTTTCGGTAGGTAGGGGGTAATGCTTTAGAAGTTGAGCTTTTCTATTGAGTTTTATCGAAGAAACGAACCATGCGGGACTTGAAGAGACGCTCATTCCACTTAAGGCCTAGTCTTCTGAGAATCTTTCGGTCAATCGCACCGTAACTATTCTCTACTTCTTCCCGGATTTTTTGCATGGTGGGTTTGGAGAAGTCTTTCAGGAAGTGGGCGCCGTTAGTGAGGTATTCATGAGTCAGGGCATTGTCTCTGACAACGACGGGTCTACCGGTTGAGAAAGCTCCGAATGATTTTGCAGGGAAAAAGTTTTTAGAAAAATCCCAAACGGCTTTAGCCTGATGAGAGTAAAGCGCATTTGTAGCTTCACAATGATCTCCGCCAAACTCAACTTTGGGGAATTGTTTTTTAAGCTTCTCTAGATGAGTATCAGCTCCCAGAACGCGAACCATCTCTCCGGCCTCTGTGAGGACTTCAAAAATACCTTTGAGCTCTTCTTCTTTCAGATCCTGAGTGTAAACCAGATGATGAGTGAACATAAAATTATGATCTTCATCTTTAACAAAGGGATACTCTTCAGTTCTATAGGTCGGTTCAATGACTTCAGCATTAGGCAGGTGAAGTTCTTTTTGGAGCGAATGAGATGAGACGGCAATTTTAGGGAACTTGGTCAGCGCCTTTTCTCTCCAGTCGTTAACATACGGAGCGAAGGCTCGCTGCCATCCAAGCTGGGACTGATCAACCAAGTTCCAGTCGAGAATATACAAATACTTTTGTACATGGTCCGGAAGTTTCATTCCGTGGATGTAACCAAGACTTAAGATAACAACTTTTTCAATTGAAGGATGGAGAGGAATATTTTTTATGGCCGAAGGAAGTATCCAGAAATTCTTTTTAAAGACGGTTTCGTCTTTGGCCTTATGAGTGAGAAAACTAGAAACAATTGGGTGAGTCTCAATCACTCCGAGAATACTTCCCTGCTTGTGGGCAATGGTATAGATTTCAGCATCTGGAAAAAGATTCAAAGCAAGCTCAACCAAAAAAATGGATTCGTCACGAAGAAGGAGAGAATCAATCAGAAGAGCAGTTTTCATATCAGTACTTTTTAAGCTGGATGACCAGATTTCCGAAAATAAGAATAGCCCCTCCTAAAAGTTGCAGATCGGTAAGTTGTTTTCCAAGGAAAAACCAGTTCACGATAATCGCAAAGAAAGGAAAAAACATTTCAGCAATGGCCGTGGTTTTTGCCGAAAGACGTTTGAGACCTTGATAATAAAACCACATCGCAAGGGCCCCTGAGATTAAAACCATCACAGCAATACGTAGATAGTCCTCGCCTTCCGGAAGAATGAGTCCACGATTAAACTGAACAAAAGGGATAAGAACGATGAGCCCAGTCAAAAAACGACCGGCCATGATTTGTTTTGTTTCAAAACCGGCCAGACTTAGTTTTTTTCCAAAGACTGTTGCGGCTCCCCACCCAAGAACTGAAATTCCTACCAATGCATATCCTCGAACGGCTCCATCGGAAGTCACTTTACTGAAGTCAGTCACCATTAAGCCATAAAAACGCTCAATATCCGGTGAACTAATAAGTAGTCCACCGATCAAACAAACAAACGCCCAGATAAGAAATTGTTTTTGAACCTGCTCTTTCAACACAATAGCGGCCAGAAGAATAGCGACTACCGGTTGAAATTTTTGAAGCAGGATAACTAATGAGGGATTGAGAAACTGGAATGATTCGGTGAAAGCGACCGTGGCGAGAGCTGAACCCACACCACCAATGATGAAAAACCCGAAGATATCAGAAAGCTTTAATTCACCGATGCGCTTGATTGAACCAATCACTCCCAGAGAAAAAATGCACGTCAGAAGTATGTGTTCATAGAAAACAATATTGATAGGATTAAAACCACGTTCAACCAAAGGGTAACGGATGAGAGTATCCAGTCCCCAGAATAAACAAGCAATGACAATTAAGAATGTTCCGGCCATAGAGTTATACTAACTGAGAAACAAAGCTTTGGAAAACATCTTGTGCACGAGTGGCCACCATCTGTTTCTTGATTTTTTTGCCACCTGATTTCCACTGCTCCCTAGTCACTTCAACTGAGGGTAAAAGGCCAAAGTTGATGTTTGAAGGACATGGTTTCTCAATGGTCATGACATAGTTTACCAAGGCACCCATGGCGGTTTCCACAGGGAAGCGGATGAGTTCCTCGCCTTTAATCCGGCGAACAATCTGAAGCGCCACGTACAGACCCATGGAAGCCGACTCTGTGTAGCCCTCAACTCCTGTGATCTGACCGGCAAAGAATAACTCAGGATATTTTTTAGAACTTAAATCCCAGTTCAAAAGTTTTTTAGCATTGAGAAATGAATTTCGGTGGCAAGATCCTAGGTGAATGAAGCTTGCTTCCGCAAAACCTGGAATCATTCGGAAGACGCGCACTTGTTCTTTATAGGTCAGACGGGTCTGAAAGCCCACGAGGTTATAAGCTGAGCCGAGGAGATTTTCTTTACGAAGCTGAACCACGGCATAAGGCCATTTACCCAGAATATCCGGCTCTAGACCAATGGGCTTCATGCATGAAAAGCGAGCTGTATCTTTTCCTCTTTCGGCCATGAGATCAATCGGTAAGCAAGATTCAAAAAATTTCCAATCTTCAAATTCCTTCGGTGGAACTTTCTCGGCGCGAGCAAGTTCGTCGACAAAAGCGTAGTACTCATCCTTAGTCATTGGAGCATTGAGATAATCCCCACCCAAGGCCATATCTTTGTGACGGTCTTTGAAAAACATTTTAGACAGATCAAGAGTGTCAGCGTCCACTACCGGAGCAATGGCATCGTAAAAATAAAAATCATTTCCTGAAATTTCCTGAGTGATCCAGCTTTCAAGAGGCTTTGAAGTAAGAGGGCCTGTGGCAACAATCACGTAATCACAACCGTACTGAGCTTTCAGAGCAAGAGGATCAGAAACATCCATTTCAAGTACGGTGATAAGGGGGTGAGACTTGAGAGCTTCAGTCACGCCACCTGAAAAAAGTTCGCGATCTACCGCCAGAGCGTCACCGGCAGGAACCGAATGCTCTTGAGCTTTAGTGATAATCAAAGAGCCGAGAGATTTCATCTCAGATTTTAACAAACCATGGGCGGAATAAGGATCCATCGATTTGAGTGAATTAGTACAAACGAGTTCAGCGAATTTAGGTATTTTTTGAGCTTCATTAAGTTTTAGAGTCTTTCCTTCAACTAACACGACCTGAATACCGTGATTCGCAAGATACATTGATGCATCTGAGCCAGCGAGACCTGCACCAATAACCAGAACTTTTGAGGAGTGAGATTTATTCATGGATTAGCTCTCTTTGACGTCACTTTTTGTGTATAATTTAATGGCTCCTCATACCGTTTTTTAAGGCACAGTGTCAAGCAACGGATTGATATTTATGAACACAACTCTCATCCTTCATCAGACTCACCATACTTTGGGCGATTTTCCCTCTATTTTTGAGACAGTTACAACGATACTCAAGAGTGATGGACTGCATCTTTTTCCAGAGCTTTTTCTGACGGGCTACCCTCTGCAGGACTTGGTTTTACAGAGAGGATTTGTGGATGCCTATCTAGAGCACCAAAACAAAATCCATGAATGGGCCAAAAACCAGAAAGGTTCGTGGCGCGCTCTAGTGGGAGGTCTTCATTACGTGCTCGAAGATGATGGTGTTCCTCGCAAAATTCAAAACGTGATTTATGAAATTGTTCCAGGAGTGGGATTAAAAAATCTCTACGCTAAAAGACTACTTCCTAATTACGACATTTTCGATGAACAGAAATATTTCTCAGCAGGAAAGGCCAATGCCTTTTATGAATTTAATGGTCTGACTTTTGGTCTGCAGGTTTGCGAAGATATGTGGGCCTCTAGTTTTCATGAACTCGATCCCTGCGATTTAATGTTGAAAGAAGCTCAGGACAAAAAGATCGAACTGAGTGGTGTCATCAACCTAAGTGCCAGCCCTTATGAAGTTTCCAAAAGAAATAAACGTCTGGAACGCGCTCGCAACCTGTCCCTGAAATTTGGTTGTCCCTTCATCTACATCAACCGAGTTGGTGGAGAAGACGAGATCCTTTTTGATGGAGCGAGTTTTGTGATGGCAGGCTCAAACCTTGCCCTTGAACTCAAATCTTTTGAAGCTGATTCAAGCGAGGTTAAAGTTGAAGAACTCAAAGGTGACTTCTCCCAAAAACCGGTTTTTCACCCTGAGAATACTTGGGAAGGACTCTTCTCTCCCGGACTGGATATGAAAGTTAAGCCTGCCGTCATCAACTCGTGGACGGATGCCGAGTGCGAGGAGGTTCTGAAGGCCCTTAAGTTTGGCCTGCAAGAATACGCTAAAAAGAGTGGTTTTAAAAAATTCCTCATCGCTCTTTCCGGCGGGATGGATTCAGCACTGGTGCTGGCGATAGCCAAACTCAGCCTTAGGCCGGATCAAAGTATTGAAGCCATCTATATGCCGAGTATCTTTTCAGCAACCTTAAGTACTGAGCTTTGTGAAGACATGTGTAAACGTTTGGGATTAAAACTACGTTACTTCCCTATTAAGTTCCTTCATTCCACTGTTAAAAATGCCTTCGTTCAAAGCTTCGAAGAGCCATTTCAGGGTCTGACGGATGAAAACGTTCAGAGTCGTCTGCGTGGAACCCTCCTCTATACTCGCTCAAATCAGACCAATGCCATGGTTATCAATACCTCAAATAAATCTGAACTTGCTGTGGGGTACTCGACCCAATATGGTGATTCTGTTGGGGCGATCTCACTTTTAGGAGATCTCTATAAGACGGAAGTTTATCATCTGGCCGAATATCTCAATGCCCATCATGGTCACTTGATTCCGGCCGGGATCATTGAACGTGGCCCGTCAGCCGAGCTCAGAGAAAACCAACTGGATCAGGATTCACTCCCACCTTACGCCCGTCTGGATGCCATGTTAGAAGGAATCTTAAGCTATCGTTTAGGAAAGAAAGAACTCTTAAAAGCTGGATTCTCCGAGGGAGAAGTGACGAAAGTACTTCAACTCTACTTAAAATCAGAGTATAAAAGGGCTCAGTTCTGCCCTATCGTAAAAGTTAAGGCAAAAAGTTTTGGTTTTGGTTATCGAATGCCGATAAGTAAAAACCATAGCTACCAACTGTAACATTTCTGGAGGAAATCATGAGCGATCAATCACAAGACACAAAACAAAAAGTAATGGGTAAAATCAACGAAATCAAATCAAACATCGAAACGTTTATTTCTGATGTTAATGTTGCTGATGTTAAAAAAAGCATCAACGCCATGGTGAAAGATGCTCAAAAAGATTTCAACAAGCTAGTTGATAAAGATCTTGATTCAATGAAGAAGAAATTCGCTAAAGAGAAAGAAGAGATCGAAAAGAAAGCGAAGAAATTTCTTGATGATCATCAAAAGCAAATCAACGCTCTTCAATCAAAAGTTGAAAAGCTGATAAAGGCTACATCAAAAAAGCAACCGGCGGCCAAAGCCGCAGCAGTGACAAAGAAAGCGGTAAAGAAGATCGCAAAGAAAGCTAAGAAAGTAGCGAAAAAATAGTTTTTCAAAGGCCTGAATCAGTAATGATGCAGGCCTTTTTATTTAAAAACTAACAGCTCATCGTTTTTGTAAACACCTCGGCAACAGAAATTAATTTCTTCTTTTTTACAGCATCCATTTTTTCATAAGTTTTTGCCATCATACTCATACGCGGATTTTTTGAAAAGAATGTGGCATTCTTACCAATAAATCTCCAAAACAAGGCGTCCCAGACTTCAGACCAATCCCCTTTTTTATAATCAGACATTTTAAGAATATAATTACTGCCTGAAATATATGGTTTCGTTGCAAAGATGCCTCCGTCAGAAAACTGACCCATACCATAGACGTTTGGTCCCATGACCCAGTCGGCGCTATCAACAAACATTTCCATAAACCACTTGTGCACTTCCTGAGGATGAATTTCGGACAGAAGCATGATGTTGGATATAACCATGAGCCGCTCAATGTGATGGCAATACCCATACTTAAGAGCTTTCTTTATAGCATCATCTACAGGAGGGATGCCGGTGGTTCCTTCGTACCAATCTTTAGTGAGCTTACCTTGATGATTAAAAAAGTTCGTCGTCTCTTCTTTATCTGAAAAGTTTTGATAAATGCCTCGAACAAATTCACGCCAGCCCATGACCTGTCTGATAAAGCCCTCAACTGAGGCGAGCGGGATATTTTTATTACCTTCGTAGGCCTTGATCACCTTTTGGATAATTTCATCAGGTGTAATTAATCCATTGTTCATCATGGGAGATATTATGGAGTGGTAGAGAAATGGATCTCTCGGCGTAATAGCATCCTGGTAATCACCAAACTGCACAAGATGATGCTCAATAAAATGATTCAGGTTCTTCAAGGCCCCTTTTCTGTCAGTAGGTAGCCAAAAGTCCTCCATCGATCCTGGATGAGCTGAAAACTTATCATTGATGAGTTTCGTAACCTCCTTGAGATGAACGCTCGGAGCATGGGTAGCAAGACCCTTATTGGTAAGTTCCTTTGGAGCTTTCTTCCGATTCTCAACATCAAAACTCCATTGTCCGCCTTCAGGTTTTTGATCCTTCATTATCAAAATACCTAAGCGCCTTCTTTCTTTTTCATAAAAGCTTTTCATGAATGGTTTTGGATGATGAGCCAGATAGTTTTTAAATTGCTGACGAGAACACAAAAACATCGGCGATTCCAGGAACTCAAAAGCGATGTCGTGATCAACTGAGAACTCATTTAATTCTTTTTCAAAGAACTTATCCTGAATTTCAGTCATAACAATTTTCTGAATTTTATTTTTTGTCGTGAATTTTTTTAGCCTCTCGATAAAACTAGATGCGGAGAGCTTTTCATAATGAACATTGAATCCTTGATTATTCAATTCATCAGCATAGGTTCTCATGGAAAGAAAAAAGAAGGCGATTTTATGCTTATGATATTTATAGTGAGTCGCAAGTCCTACATCTTCGGCCATAAAAATGGGCAGCTCTTTATATTTTTTATAATATGAGAGGGGGAAAAGTTGATCGCCTAAAATAAGAAGAGCTGCTCTCATGCTTTAATTCCCTTAAGCTTACTTTCATCAATATTGACCAAAGTAAATTCATTAAACATAATGCATTCACCTCCTTTATCAATACGGCCCTTGAAGCGAAATGAATTCTCCAACCTATCTATGAGCTCAACCCTTACCGTAAGTGTTTCCCCTGGCCGGGCAAAGGATTTATACTTCGCGAGGTGAACCGCTCTCAAAACTCCGAGGGCCCACCCTCTTGTAAATTCAGAATCATAATCAGCGACAGGAGAATGATACTCTGTGATCAGTAGACCAGCTGCTTGTGTGCTCATTTCCTGCATCATCGAACCTGGAACCACGGGTGTGCCAGGAAAATGTCCTTTAAGATAAAACTCCTCGCCTGAAGGTGTCACTGTCGTAGTAATTGAGTTTGTATTGTGCTCAAGAACTTTATCCACTAGTAAATAGGGAGGTCTATGATGAAGACGTTTAAGGATATTCATTGGGTGATCTCCAGAATTGCCGGTACTCTCCTTGTGGATCGTAGATCTCGGCCTGTTTTATAGTATTAAATTTTCGCGCACGAGGATCTGATCCTCGTCCCGAGAGGTAAAGCCAATTACCCCAATTCAGATCGGGATCATAATCAAAAAGCTTTTCCTCAAAATAGCTAGCTCCCCACGTCCAGTTGATCCCTAAATCATGGATCAGGAAACTCGCCACATTTTGTCGTCCACGATTGGACATCCATCCAGTCTGATTGAGTTCATTCATACAGGCATTAATAAAGGAGTCTGAGGTTTTCCCAGTGCACCAGGCTTCAAAATTTTTAGTATCGTTTTGATGAGAATAATAACTAGAGCTCAGTCCTTTTGTCATGAAAATACGGTGCCCATACTTTAGAGAAAAGAATTTAAAATAGTCCCGCCACAGAAGTTCAAAAAAAAGCCAATAAGTAGAATCATTTTCACAAACCTCGTTCTCGTATTTTTTTAATTCATGGTAAACAGTCCGAGGAGAGAGAAGGCCAGCGTTGAGCCAGGGAGAAAGTTTGGTGGAATCATCAAATCTTAGCATACCATTGCGACTCTCTTTGTAGGTTTGGACAGCATGCGTTTTCCAAATATAATGATTGAGTCTCATCATTCCCAAATTCTGCACATGGGAAAAAGGTGCTGGGATGATGGGTTTGATATTAAGTTCTAATTCAATTTTTTTTCTGAAGTCGGTAAAAACAAAAGGCATATTCTCCAAACTAAAAGGCAAATCGTTGTGAGCAATCAAAGTACCCTGATCAAAAGATTGAAGAGAAATATCATTCTTCTTACAAAACTCCTGAACAAGCAGTTCTTCCTGTCTTTCTTCCCATGAATATTCTTGTGTGCAATAAATAGAATTAAAGGTTCTGGTTTGAAAGAAAGTCGAAATGAAGTCCGGGAAGCAATACTCGGTTGCTAGAACGGTAAAACCTCTGTCTTCAAGCTCTGACTTAAATGAATTGAAACAATCACTCATAAATTTTCTACGAAAATGACCTGCGCGTTTCAGACTTTTGGTCATGGAGAATACAAAAATGATATCTTGATTCTGCTCCAGGCACCTGGCCAGAGTGAGGTTATCTGAAATCCTCATGTCAGATCTAATCCAATAGAGTGCAGTCACTTGATTTTCAACCGAATGGGGCCTTTAAAAGTCGTGGGATCCACAGCTTTGCCTTTCTGAGTAATTTCAATTTTATTCTCGGCGGCCAGAAGTCTCGCACTTCTTCGGACATGCTCCATCATAGTATGGTCCTGCTTAAGTTCTGGAGACAAAACCTCGCTTGGACAGATAGTCTTGAGGGGTCCTCTTTCGGCGAGAAGCGCAAGGATTGCGTTCCGGTAATCATACTTATTTTTATTATTTCGACACTCGTCACTACAGTACTTTATCTCAGGCCAGTTTCTTTCCCATTTCTTTCGGTATTCAATCGTTCGCCCACAGCTGCAGCATATTTTGTTGTCTTGAATTGAAGCTTTCTTGTTCACAGAACAGCCTAGCATGACTTAACTTGAGAAATATCAGAGGAGTGTTTGGTGTCGAAGTTTTGTCTACTCTTGCCTAAAATTAATTCTCTTTTATGGCTGTCCAATACTTTGAAAGCAATTTGTGGTCAGCCTTTATCCTACTAAAACCAATAGTCTCCATTGATAAAGTGGCGTTCCAGAGAGTGTAATCCTTATAGAATGGTTCGTGGTAATCAAGCGGAAATCCTTCTAAGACTTGATTCAGTAATGGATCATCATCCCGTTGGATAGAATCACAAATTGCAAGGATTCCGCCTTTTTTTAGAACACGGTAAGACTCTTGAAGAACTTTCTCTCTTACCGACCGTGGGAGTTCATGAAAAAGATATACAGAGAATACTAAATCAAACTCTCCTTCATTAAAGGGAAGTTCTTCAGCTTTAGTCTTAACAAACTCAAAATGACCTCTGAGTCTTCTTTTAGCAACCTCGAGATATTGACCTGAAACATCTGATACGACATATGATGAAAATTTAAAACTCTTGGCAAAGTCTATCGTTGCAGTTCCTACCCCGGCCCCAATCTCGAGAATCCGTAATGGGCGAGAAAAGCTTTGAGCTTCTTTGATTTTTTGAATGAGTATTCGTCTCATCGGTCCAGCGGTCCCAGAAAAGAGAATCTCTACCTGCTGCTCATAGATCCTTGCCGACTCCTCAGAGAAATAGCCATCAGATTGGAAATGATAGTTACGACTGAGATATTCAGGAGCATCGCCAACATTGTCAGGATTGATGTCATTTTTAAGATTGAATTTTCTGCGACGTGAAACTCGAAGAGAATCCAGAAGAAGTTTAGGAAAGTTTTTTATATGTTCTTTCGGGGCCTTGGGAATGATCACATCAATAGGATAAATTCCATTTGCGATGTTCTCACCATCCACCATATGAATATCTAGAACCTTCTTTTGGAGGTGATCTATTAAATCTTTACGATTTTCACGGTGAGGAGGTTTAACAAAGAATGCGAAACTTTTCGAGAGCAAGTATAAAGCCCTGTATTCAAGTGAATAAAGCAGGGTTTTTGAAATATTAACTGAAAAGACTGATCGCTCTATAATCTTTAGCATGGAATGAGTATCAAGTTTTCTCATCAGAAAAGAAAGGCTGTAGAAGGAATGTCTATGGGTTTCAGATGAATATTAGGCTACCACTTCTGTGACGTGAAAAACTTTTCCCCGTCCAGATTTTTTCGACAGGTACATCATTTTATCAGCAAATTCGATAATCGCTTTAGCACTTTGTGCGTCTGTAGGGAATTCTGCAATCCCCACTGATAAAGACATGCGGTACATTTCTTCTTTACCAATATTGAATTCTGCAGCTTTAACAGTAGAAGAAATACGAAGAGCAATTTTCTTAGACACATCTACATCGGTGCGTGGAAGAAGTACGATAAACTCATCCCCTCCGTAACGATAGATCAGATCTGATGAACGCAGTTGAGTTCTTAGGACTGCGGCCAGATCAATCAGGATCTTACTTCCAATGACGTGCCCAAACTGATCGTTCACATTCTTAAAGTAATCGATGTCGACAAAAAGCAGGCTGAAGCCGATTCTTTCGTGCTGATAACGACCAATATAGAGATCCAGATCTTCAACAAGCTTTCTTTGATTAAAGACGCCAGTCACTTCATCAGTCATCGACATTAGAAGGATCTGATCACGTTTCTTAGACTCTGAAAGAATCGAAAGAGACGTTCTCAGAACGTTAGCAAGGTAGTCACTCAAAATGTCTTTAATCGAGAACTCGGAAACATTCCTTGCCACGATATAACTCAGTTTTCTCTCCCCTGATTTAATGAGGAAGTAACAGCGATCTTTCATGAATCGAAGGCCGAATATAAGTCCCGTTTCATCACGAAGAAAAGTTTTTATTCTTTTAGAGGAATGATCTGATAGACCTAATTTCTTCTGGAGTGAAGTCACACTCGTCATATTAGCATTGAACGGGATATTTTTTTCAATTGCAAAGAAGAGGTTCAGGTACTGATGAAGTCCCGAAGAGATATCAGTAATTGATGAGAAGCTTTCCGGTCGTGAAAACACATGCAGAACGGCCCGCTCTGGATTCCATTCTCCACTCTGTATAGCTCCATAAAGTTTCAGGCGATAAATAACTGTTCGTACTTCCTGATGATCAATGGGAAGAGAGAGAAAATCAAACAGTCCCGCGCGGAACGCACCAACAATCTGCTGATGATCAGAACGAGGAGAAAGAAGTGTTATTGCAGCTCTCGGCATTTCAAGATGGATTTTTTTAATGTCTTGAATAACTTTCTGGCTTTGACGATTACAATAGAAGAAGACCGCCTGAGCGCTTTTCTTAGAGTATTCATTGAGCTCAGAAACATCATTAATGAAGCTTATGTGATAACTCAGATTGTTCTCGTCCAGGCATGCACGGATAGCCTCGATAGAAAATGTATCAAGTCCGATGCCTAAGATTTCGAGTTGTTCGTCTTTTTTTGTCATTACATATCTATATTTTTCTTAAGGGCTTCAAGGGCATTTCCTCTCTGGGATTCATCTTCCAGAACAGTAATGGCTCCTCGTAATGTTTTAATCGCTTTATCGAGTTTATCTTCAAGTTCGAATCGACTTTCCACAGATCTCTTCTCTTGATTCGAAATTGATTCCATATCAAATTCCATAGCATCAATTTTTCGTTTCAATTCAAGGATCTTGAGGTCACGATTCCTAATTTGAGTTTCAGCATCAGACTTTAAGAGTTCAAGTTTTTGTTCCAACTCTCTTTCTCTCATCTGTACTTTCTTAACATCGATTTTATTCTTTTGTCCCGCTTTATCAAGTTCCTGTGTCAAATATTTTATCTTCTCTTCCTGGATCATGCGTTTTTCATCAAACAACTTTAGACGGTCTTTAAGCTCGCTGACTTCTTCATTACGATTTTTACGGATAATCGAAAGTTCAATTTTCTTTTCATCCAATTCGGCACGGAGTGAGAGAGTTTGACGATTATGAAGCATCTGACTTTCTTCGAGCTTTTGAATTTTTGCCAGAAGTTCTTCACGGTCTGCTCGTAGATTGGATATTGTAGCACCAGTTCTTTCCAGTTCCCCTGAATAAGCACCGGAAATTTCTTTGAGGTCAGAGCCAAGGTCACGATCTCTAGTTTCTTTTTTCTTCTTCTTCGGTTTTTCTTCTACCTCATCATCGAGATCCTCGCTCTTAAGCACTCTAACCCGTGTAGGCTCATCTTCTTTTTCCATGTCCTTGAGCTTTTTTACGCGGGTTGGTTGATCCTCTGATTCCGAACTTCCAAAATTAATGCTATCTAGGTTCAGATCATCCGAAACCAAAGGTTCATCCAGACTTGCGTCCATGATGAAATCTTCGCCTCCCTGTACATCCTGAATGCTGATTGATGCCAGAGTTGCATCCTTAACCATGATTTCGTCGATTTCTCGCAGTTTTTTCTTCGCTTCATCCGAAAGATCACTATTTTCTGAAACATCGTCAGCGTCAAAATCTAATCCTGAAAGATCACTATCACCAAAATCCAAAGCGACTTCATCATCTGAGGACAAGTCCCCTCCCAGATCAACATTTAGACTTGTTCCGTCTGAAAGTTTCACTTCATCATCACTGTCATCCGTGAGATTTATTTTTGAAAGACTAAAATTACTGGATTTATCACCTTCGGGTTCTGTTGAAAAATCCAGATCGCCGAGATTTTCTGAAGGAACGTTGTCATCATCAAGATTGATATCCATATTATCAAAATCAAGATCCGAACTTGAAAGACCTTCAGTTTCTTCATCCGGAAGTTCAGCTGGTGCATCATCGTCTCCACTGAGATCTAATTCAACAGCATCAAGACTCATTTCCATTCCGTCATCTTCTGGTGTCTCAACCGGAGGAGCATCCTCACCCAATTCAAGATCGACCATATCATCCAGAGAAAGTTCCTGATCTTTGTCACTCATATCATCTCCCAATTTCACTGCTTCTTTGGTACCTGTATCGTCTGATTCTTCATTCACATTTAGCTCAACATCACTGACTTCAGTCAGGTCGGTGGCACTTTGCCAGAGGGCCTTTTTCTGTACCGGCTTAATCACGGTTGCAAATATAGCATCAATTCTCATACTAACAGGGTCACTCTTTAAGCGGTCAAAGATCGCACGGTCACTAAAACCTGTGGATTCAGAGGTTTCTGTCTGTTCAGTCTCCGGGGGGGATTCGTCCAAACCAGACCTGAGACCCTCAATCACTTGAGTAAGCGTCTCTTCTTTTACCTCTAAATCCACATAGCCATCTCCCCCAACGGGTGTAAGCTGATGAGCCTTCAGGTCCTGAACGGTTTTCCCTTCACCGACGTAGATAAGTTTTCCTTCATGCGCCTGTTCTTTAATTGTCAGAACCAAATCATCTCGATAGGTGCTCGAGCCCTTGAAATAAACGAGAAAAAATGAATTAGGCTTTTTTTGAGAGAGGATTTCTTCTAAATGCTGTTTATTTTTGACAGTAATTGCGCTTCCAAGAAACGCAAAACGCTTCTGGAACTGATCACGGAGTTCTGTTTCAAAACAAACTAAGTAATAGGCCATTCACCATCCTTAAGATAATGATAACTTATCCTCCTCTACTCTGAAGCAGGGCAAAGATTGCACTTAGGTCAGAGAGATCAAGGTTGAAACTCTTGCGGCCCCATAATACAATCGGTTTGTGTCTCATATGGAGGATCCTTGAAAAAAATAAAGTTTATCACTTTGATAATCCTGACAACTTTTATCGGAAAAGCTTTTTCACAAGAGTCTTTCTACCCTTCGAACATTCTTATGATGGATGAAAAATTCACTCATCATGTAATCCTCGTTGAGAAAGGTCCGCACAAGTTACATCTTTATGAAAACTCCGGGAGTTTTCCAAAGCTTGTTAAAACTTTTAACATGGCGACAGGAAAGTTTAAGGGTGATAAATCTGTAAATGGGGATCACAAAACTCCCGAAGGCATTTACACTATTTTCGATTTTTACTCGAAAGAAGAATTGTTCCGTCGTCATGGTGACTATGCCAAGATTTACGGGCCTGGGGCATTTCCAATGGATTATCCAAACTTCATGGATCATCGTTCAGGTAAAACGGGCGGCGGGATCTGGCTTCACTCCACTGACAATGACGACCGTATTCAAAAAGGTCTTGATTCAAGAGGCTGTGTTGTTCTTCAGGCCAATGATCTCAAAGAAGTTTCTCAGTTCATAGATATCTCCAATACTCCGATCGTTGTTGTTCAGGATAGTTTTTTTCTCTCAAAAAATTCTTGGGAAAATAACCGCAAAGAAATCAGTACGTCTGTGAATAAGTGGATCAAAGCGTGGCAGGAAAAAGATTTTGACGGATACATTACAAGCTACGATCAAAAGAATTTCTACGACAAGAGCAAAGGAAATTACAGTTCTTATAAAGCTTATAAAAAAGCCGTTTTCTCTCGTCCCGATAAGCCTGAAATCAAACTCGAATACGTTTCTATCCTCGTCACTGATCCCTCTGAGCAGTACGCTGTTGTTCAACTTCAACAGGATTACCGTTCAACGGTCATCAATGATATTGGTAAAAAAATTCTCTATCTGAAAAAAGATGAGAACTACGACTGGAAAATTGTAGGCGAACTCTGGAGTAAAATTGAAGGACAGAATATAGCCTTCACACCAGCTAAACGCTTCTTTAAAGACTAAGAATGAATGAATCAATACAGCATAGTGGTTCGGAAGTAGCGATTGTCATCTACGACACGCCCTGCCCTCCCCGTTACTTTCGATTCTCAAAAAGATTTATCAAAACTCTTTTTGTGGTCGCCCCTGTTCTCTTTATTCTCACCTTAGGAAGTCTCTTTTTTTGGGGCCTTTCTTCAAGGGTTAAAGATGCTCCTGCACCAAGCTTCCCAGTAGTTCTTTCTGAGCAGGATTCAAAAGTTGCGAGTCTTGAATCAGAAATGAAGGCCCTTCAGGATAGTAACCAGGCCCTCACTGAAAAACTCAATACTCAACCTACTCCGGGAGTTCTCAACGATCCCCATCTTATGGCGATTAAAAAGCCCTACGGAATGCAGAACCTGATCAGTCTCAATACTGTTTCTCTGGATCAGTTTGATCTGACTCAGGAAAACAAAAAAATCTCACTTAAATTTCAAATTATCAGTCAGGGCCAGGAAAGAAAAATCATTGGTCACGTTCTGGTGTTCATGGTTTCTGCCTCGGGACTCATGGCCTATCCTAAAGAAGCCAACGCTCACTTAGGAGAAGGTATCAAGTACTCAGAAGGTGAGCCCTTTGCCGTTTCAAGACTTCGTCCTACCAATGCTGAGTTCGCTCATCACCTCGTTGGTGAGAATGTTAAATTTGTGATTTACATCTTCAGCCGTGAAGGTGATTTACTCCTGATAAAAGAAACTGAAAATTACCCAGTGAGTGCAAAATCATGATCAGCGACCAAGACTTTCGTCAATTTCACTACAATATTCTCGGTACAAATTCTCGCGTGGTGGGAGATCTCATCCTGAGTGGAGACGCGATCATCACTTCAACGATTGAAGGCAGCGTGGAAGTTCTAGATCAGGGTAAACTCGTTTTAGAACGTGGAAGCTTCATCAAAGGCCGCATCAAGGCGATTGATCTGGAAATTTTTGGTAAAGTCGAAGGTGATATTGAATGCTCTGGATTAGTAAGTATCAGATCTAGTGCAGAGGTATCGGGATCAATTAAGTCAGCAAGGCTTGTGATTTATCCTGGCGCCATTGTAGAAATGAAAGCCAGTTCTCAAGAAAGCTAGTCTCCCCTCGCAACTTTAAGGGGAGAGCAACTCTTTTTAGTTACAGAAAATCCTGATAATTTAAAATCTTCACCGGACGAATACGGCCCAGACTCTTGGCGAGGCTCTTATCCCCTAATACTACAATTGTCTGACGCTCCCAAGGGAAAACTTCTGCATCCGTACGAGCGAGATCTGTTTGGGTCATGCGTGCAATGCGGGCAGGGTATTCAACCAGTTCTTTAAGATCGCGATTCTGGTGATCATAAAGCATGATCTGACCTAGGAAAGCACTTGTCTCTTCAAATCCAAAAGCGAAACCACCAATCTGATGTCCCTGTTGATGTTTAAATTCATCAGCAGTAATTTTTCCATTACCGACTTCAGCAAAGATATCGCGGATAATAGAAATTGTTTCAGCTGCTGTTTCATTTTTTGAGAAAGTTACAATTCCAGCACGACCGTAATCTTTCTGCATCGATGCATAGGCACCTGCAGAATATGTTAGGCCTCTTTTTACTCGTAATTCCTGCACTAATTTGGAGGTAAATCCACCACCTAAAAAGCCTGCTAGAAAGCCCAGAGCATCGTGCTTGCCAGTAACTTCTTCCGAAGTGACGTAACGACCAATACGAATTTGCGCTTGGTTAGCACCGGGAACAGGAATGAGATAGATAGATGACTGTGCAGCAGGTTTTGTAAGAACAACCGGACTCACACGTGTTTCGTTCTTCCAATTACAGTTCGAGAGAACTATTTCCATTTCTTTAACTTCAGCAGGTCCTGACAGATACAAAACTTTTTTACGGTGATTTAACTGAGTCAGACGATCTTTTAAAAGATTCTGAGTCAGTTTATCAAAAGAGGCCAGAGACCCTTCTACGGGTAAAGAGTAAGGCGTTCCCTCAAGAGACTTATTTCGGAAGATACGGTCGGCCAGAGATGAGTGAGAAGTGACAAGATTCTTAAGTCCACTCTTGGCACGACTAACATGCGAGATCAGTTCCTTTTTTGGAAACTGAGCATCTTTGAAAAGTTCACAGACCTTGCCCATCACTGGACCAATATCTTTAGTCAGACCTTGGACACTATAAACAGAGTATTCGTGAGTGACCGAATGGCGAAGATTAGCACCGTAGAAATCAAAGAACTCCGCGATTTCTCGCTGACTTTCTTTTGATGTACCGGCCGTCAATAGATCAAACGTCGCCTGTGTAAGACCAGGGATGCTGTCATTAAGTCCACCGTCTTGAAAATAAAATGAAGCCGTAAAGCGGGGAAATTTATCATCCTCCACCCATACAACATCGAGATCTTTCCATTTTGTACGTTTAACAGAATCGAGAAAACTTTCTTTCGCAATGGCCGTGCCTGCAACTAAAAGGAGCGAAAGAAGAGCGAAGGTATTTTTTTTCATTTATGTTTCTCCCAAACTGAGACAAAGACACTCGGCTGAGCAAACACTTCTTTGCAGGCAGCTTTAACAGAGTCAACTTCAACCGCTTCATACATGCTGAATTCTTTTTTGTAAAACTGCCAGTCTCCGAAAAGAAGTTGTCTTTCTCCTAAGAAGCCTGCAAGTCCTGCATTAGTATCAAGTCCAGCATACAGATCAGTGAGGTAGTTATTCTTGATTTTTTGAATGCTTCTAGTCGTGATTTCTGAATCACAAAAACCATTGAGCTTTTTAAGCAGATCATCCTTAAAGGCATCAAGCTTTACACCCTTAACCAGTTCTCCTCCGACAAAGAAGAAGCCTGATTTTTCAAGAGACTGGTGAGCAGCATACATAGAAGTCGCAATCGGTTTTTCAGTCAGAATATATTGATTAACTAGTGATGAGCTTTTCCCAGATCCGATGATCGACGCCAAAATATCCAACGGATAACCTTTCGGGTGCCCTGCTTTCACAGTGCCGAAGGCCAGCATGAACATTGGACTCGGAGATTCACCTTTTTTGGCCACAACTTTAGAAGCTGTGAGCTTAGGAACAAAGGCTTCATCTTTGAGTTCATCATGGGCCTTATTAACCGATGGTGACGCAGGAATCTTCCCAAATTTCTCTCGAATAAGAGCTTTGGATTCCGACACATTCACATCCCCTACAAGAATCAGAGATAAGTTGTTCGGAGAATAGAATTTTTTGAAGTATTCATGGATCTGCTCGCGAGTAACAGATTTTAAGTCCGGCACATCTCCAATGACCGAACGCCCATAGGGAGTTCCGGCATAAAGTGTTTGCATAAGTTCGAGATAGAGTTGCCCACGAGGAGAATTCTCGTAACGCATTTTTCTTTCTTCCAGCACAACCGCACGCTCTTTATTGAAGTCGTCAGTATCAAGGAGAAGGTTTTCCATACGATCGGCTTCAATATCGAGCATTTTTTCTAGCTGCGACGAAGGAAGATTTTCGTAATAAACAGTCTGATCGTTGGTGGTGTAGGCGTTGGTTGATCCCCCACTTCCTTCAATAATAAAGTCGATGGTATTTTTTCCGTACTTCTTAGCACCCTTAAACATCATGTGCTCGAGGAAATGACTGGCACCGGTGATGCCGGGAACTTCATTCTTTCCGCCGACCTTATAAAATAAGTAGAGCGAAAAAATAGGCAATTTTGGATTGGGAGCGATAAGGGCCGTCATGCCATTATCTAATTTCACTTCATGAACATCTAACTGAATACTCTCCGAAAGTGTTTTTTCTTTTCCTTTCGAAGTAGCGCACCCAGCGAGCAGGGCGAGCAGCAGAAACCAACATTTCATAATAATTTCCTCTTGATGGACCAGTACAGGAATATCTATTTTAAGTCTTATGGGCATTGTTTGCAATTCATACAGACCAAAGAAGATAAATGCTTACGCAGTTCAGCTTTAATGATGCATCCCTCGCTTTATGTTGATTGTCTTACTCAACTAGAGGGGCGAAGCATTAAATACCTTTCATCCCTATTCTAAATTCTAAAAAACAAGTAAGATGGTTGAAAATTTATTTCTCTAAAATTCTCTGATCACAGAGGGAGACTCTATGAAAATTGCTGTACCTAAGGAAATCAAAAACAATGAAAACCGTGTTGGTTTAGTCCCAAGTGGAGCGAAACAACTGATTCTTGATGGGCATGAAGTTTATGTTCAACATAATGCAGGGATGGGAATCGGTATCACTGACGAAGAGTACATCAAAGCAGGTGCTAAGATTGTTAATACTCTTGAAGATGCTTTCACTATCGGCGAAATGATCATCAAAGTTAAAGAGCCACAAGCTAATGAGATCGCTCTTTTAAAACCACACCACATTCTTTACACATATCTTCACCTTGCTGCTGATAAGCCACAAACAGAGGGTTTGATGAAGTCGGGAGCAACTTGTGTTGCTTACGAAACAATTCAACTTGAAGATAACTCACTTCCTCTTCTGGTTCCTATGTCAGAAGTTGCTGGCCGTATGTCAGTTCAAGTCGGTGCGACCTACTTACAACTTGATAAAGGTGGTAAAGGAATTCTTCTCGGTGGTGTACCGGGTGTACGTCGCGCGAAGGTAACCATCATTGGTTGTGGTATCGCTGGAACTAATGCTGCTCAAATGGCGGTTGGTCTTGGTGCCGACGTAACATTGATCGATCTTTCGACTAAACGTCTTGCTGAACTTGATCAACTTTTTGAAAACAAAGCTCACACAATTTATTCAAACGCTGCCAACATCGAAGAATGCGTCATTGCTTCTGATCTTGTTATCGGTGCTGTTCTTGTTCCAGGGGCTAAAGCTCCGAAACTTGTTACTCGTGACATGATTTCTAAAATGGGCAAAGGTTCAGTTGTTGTAGATATCGCTGTCGATCAGGGTGGATGTATCGAAACTTGTAAACCAACAACTCACGAAAACCCAACTTTCGTTGTTGATGGCGTAGTTCACTACTGTGTAGCGAACATGCCGGGTGCAGTTGCTCGAACATCGACTTTCGCTCTTACAAACGTAACTCTTAAGTACGCTCGTATGATTGCTCGTGACGGAATTGACCGCGCGATCATGAGAGATAAGCCGCTTCGTCTTGGTGTGAACATCTACAAAGGAAAACTCGTTTACGAACAAGTTGCCCTGGATTTAGATCTTCCGTTCACTCCACTTGCTCTAGATAAATACCTTTAAAAAAAGAGGGCCCCGAATGGGGCCTTTTTTATTTCTCAAGGCCTTCATGATTTTTAAAGAAGCAGAAGTTGTAACATCTCAAACCGATCACGGTTTAAAAGTTTGTTACTCTAGTGGTCCTGGAGTTCTACGCCTCTGGATTCCCTTTAAGCACCAGCTTTTTATCGAGTACTCTCGTAACTTCAAAAATCCCATGGATGTGTATGGGGATATCTCTGAACTTGATCGCAACCCCAAGTATCTTGCTCTGGTTACAAAAACTTTTGATCAAATCCTGATCAAGGATAACAAACTCGAAGTTCAGATAAAACTCGATCCAGAAGAATTAAAAATTCAAAGCAAAAAGAAATCTCATCCAGAGCTCAATCACTGGCTGGAAGAGATGGCGCAAATTCTCATTGCCTACAACCAAGGCATCTCACAAAGGTCTCTGGCACTTCCACTTAAGATAGACAAGCTCACTAGCTGGAATTTTAAATATTTCTATCTGACGATTCCGGCACTCGCCGCTATCGCCTTCCCTCTGATCTCTTCTTCGATATTCACAATGGTCGAATGGAAGGATAAAATTGAACTGCTGGTCGGTTTTGGATTTTTTTTTGGTGGGCTCTTAATCATGTTAAAAGTCAGGCTCTGGCTCAGGATATTCACTAGATTATATATCCTTCTACTCTCCGGACTTACCTTGGCCTTTGTTCTCATGGAGCTGAGTCGCCGCTTTTCCCATTAACGGTGAGCGCACTTTTCACTGAGAGATTCAATCCCGACCATGCCATTATTTGTGACGAGAAAACCGCTATTGCCTAGAAAGCCATCACGCTCATAAATCTTAAAATTATAGTCATGATCTTTTTTGGGGATAAAAAGAAAATCTAGCGTGCGCTCACTGCTTTTCTTTAGATAAATAGTTCTTAGTATCACTCTTTTGCCTGAGGGAATTCTAACCGTCTGTTCGACTTCATCATTCACTCTTAAATCGCCGAGGAATTTATAATGGCATTTTTTTTCCATCTCATAAATGCCAAGGAGAACAGTTTTTGAACGCAAACTCCAACTACCATCATATTGGATGTGAATCTTTGTCTCTCCTGTTCCAGTATAGGGGTGTTCAATGGGAGATGATGAACATCCAACGAGGAACAAGGTAAGTAAGGGCCCTTTAAGCATGTGATCCTTTATTAAGATAGTAAACTTTAGCACGAACGCGATGCGAAACTTCTCACATTTTATTCTTCCGTAGAAGAATCGCCATGTTATTATAATTCAATGGGTGGGATACAAAAAATTCTTCTGTTAGTTAATCTTGTGGTGGTACTGGCCGGTGCTGGTCTCGTTTTTTATTCCCATAATATGCTGAAGGCCCTGCCTACGGATCAAGCCGCTGAAACAGAACAGATGAAGAAACAGGCGTTGGAGCAAACTCAACTGCAGCCAGTACCGATCAAAAAATTCGTGGTGAATCTTCACTCTCGAAGTTCACGTCTTCGTTACTTAGATTTAGAAATGAACGTGCTGACTTTTCATGCTGACCAAAAAGAAATCATCCGCGCCAGCGAGCATATTTTTAAAGATGTTGTGATTGAGATTGCTGCTCAGTTAGAGCCGGATCAGCTTGATTCTGTGACTGGAAAAATACTTCTGGAAAATAAAATCAAAAAACAGGTCAACGCTAAATTAGGTCAACCTGTTGTGAAGCAAATCTATTTTTCTGGATTCGTAGTTCAGTAAGAGATCTTACTGAATTGTACCTTTCTCTTCTTGGTCGAGAGGTACAGAGTTTTTAGTTTCATCAGAAAGACCATCGAGATATTTCTTCAATTCTTCTTTAGAAATTTTACCTTCAGCAAGAAGACGGTCACGTACACGAACGTCTAACAATTTTTCTTCAAGAGCTAATCTTAGTTTCATAAGTCCTCACTTTATAACGGAAATTCTTTGTACCACCGCGACTTTATGAAGGCAACTAGCTTCAATTATTGCCAATACTTTGGTGGATCCTGATCGTCATCTTTCACAACGTACAAATGTTTTTTGCTCTGTTTCTTTGGACTTAACGTGCTGTGCAAAAAAGATCTTACAAGTGGTTTGGACTGAAATTTTATCATCAAGTAGGCCACTGCCATCGCTAGCAAGTGCGCCCAAGAATTGGCGAGATTTGAAAAGACCGCCATATAGACCTCGATCCCAACGAGGATCCAGCAGAAGGCGCGGGCCTTCATTGGAAAGATCATCATGAAGGACATCTGGCGATCTGGATAGAGCATGGCATAGGCAATGAGGAGCGCGAAGTTGATTCCCGACAGACCATGAATGGGAGAATTATAAACGTAGGTTCCATTTAAAAACGCCAGACTTACGGCCGTATAAATAATCCCAACGACGAGAACTGTAATGAGAAGAAAACGCAGGTAAACTTTTGTTCCCCACTGAGATTCAAGTTCTGAACCAATAAACCAAACCACTAGGCAGTTAAAAATAATTCCCATGAACTGAGTTTCAACAAACGGGTATGTGATGAATTGAAAAACAAATCCGCTGAGTATGCCAGAACCTGAAAGACCTAAAATATTAATCAGTGAAAAGGCACCGATCGCTTTACCAATGGCCGCAAGAATGAAACCAACTCCTGCTGCTATAATGATGCCTTTATTGACTTTCGTAAGAGGTGGGGCCTGGAATTGATACTGACTCATACTGTAGGCCTTTGACTAATTTCAATCAACACACCACCGGTTGATTTTGGATGGATAAAGTTTACGAGACATCCTCCGGCACCAATACGCGGCTCGGGATAAATGAAGCGATAACCCTTGCTGGTGAGCTCGGCCGTTTTTGCTTTAACGTCAGGAACCTTAAAGCACAGGTGGTGAATCCCTTCGCCTTTTGATTCGATGAATTTATGAATCGTACTCTCATCCGAAGTTGGTTCGAGTAATTCAATGTGAGCATTTTTATCGATCTGAGCGAAGGCCGTAAAAACCTTTTGATCTTTGACTTCTTCAATTTTGGGGTCAAATACCAGACCCATGTCTTCATAGATCTTTTTAGCGGCAGGGATACTCTTCACAGCAATAGCTATATGATCGAGAAGGCAATTCTCTAATTCTGGAATGGCCATAGGAACTCCTTAGGAGCTCTTATTATGCCGGAGACATAGTCATGGATCAATCTAAAAGCTAGGAGCTGGCACGGCGTTATTACAGGCCCCAGCAGCGGTAGAATCAAACACAGGTTGAGGGTTTTGAACTGGTGGAATACAAATGCTATTCCGACAATCACCATACACATTTTTAGTGTACGGACGTTGAGCACAGGTCACATTTCCGCCTGCATCAGTTCCGGTTTTCACGACCAGCCAAGTGGTCACAGGAGACTGCTGACACCAATCTTTTGAAATACAGTACGAACCAATGGGCTTACTACATAGTACCGGAGTAGCAAGGGATGGATTATGAGGAGAACACACACCTGAAGTGGTGTTACAGCACAAGCTTGAACATTGAAGATCTGAAATACAAGCGTCACCTACGTTACGGTTACCTTGTGTATTTGAATTATCAAAACACTGAGATACAAGGCTTGAATCCCAACAACGATTATTGAAGCAACATTCACTTCCACCGCAACTGGCATTTGAACTACAAGATTTATAATTTGAATAAAGAACTTCGTTACCTGTATCAGTGTAGATCTGAGTTGGACGAACCAATTGCAGTTTTACGTCCTGAGCTAGGGCAATCACGTATTCAACATTATTGTCATCACGAGCAATCAGTTCCATTGATCCAGTGACGTTACATGAACCAATATGTTCAAGATCAGCATTTTTACTTTGGGCACGAGCGTTCGAGCCATCCATCCATGCAGTTTTTCCAGCGGTAGTGAGGGGAACATCGAAGCGAGTTCCATCGTAGGCGGCAGAACTTAAGTGTGCCACATTTGCATTAAGTGAAATTTTTGTAGCAAGAGGAAACATATTTGAATGGTAATAGAGTTTTGATGTGCCTGGATCTTCTGGGAAGGCACCCATTCCAATATTCAATGACGAACGGAAGAGACCTTTAGTGATTGTTAGATCAAGCGGATTAAACTGCCATTCATTTCGATTAAGCAAACGATAAGGACCGCGGTAGTAATATGTTCCAGCGTTATTGGCAAATGTTCTACCCGCAAAGCCCATTAGAATATCTTCAGAACCAGTTGTTGTATTTGGATCACTGAAGCGATAAGGAAGAACAACTTCATCAAGCAGAGGTTTTTTTAATTGTTGTAGAGGGTAATCCTGATAATAGTTAAGTCCAGTGACACTTTTCACTTGAGGCAGCGTTGGTGTTGTAGGAACAAGAACCCCTGAACTTAATTTAACCAGACCTTGGTCCAGAACTTTGGCATAAGAATAGAGACACTCCTCGCCTTCTTCATCACAACCATTGGTTCCGGTAAACGTCGGATCATCCGCAAGTTTTAAACCACGACAGTAAAGACCAGAGTCACGGTTATCTTGAGTCGGTTCAATCGGTGAAGAATTATATTCGTTGTAGTCATAGAGATCATAAGGAAGTCGAACATTACGGAATGGTTCAGAACGCATATCTAAAACCAGAACATTCACACCTGTTGAAGGAGTAATCCCCGGTGCTTCAGCAATGGTTCCTGGGATTGTTACAGATTCACCATTCATCCCGAATTTAAAACGAACTTTTACAAAACGATTAGCAAGAGTTCCAACGTTAATACCTGCAACATAAAGTCGTCCGGCGAAGTTTTTAGGCAGCGTGAGTTTTCTGACGTAACTACCACCACCTCCAATACCAGTACCTGTCGAATATGTTGGATCATTTGAAAGATTCGGTTCAATCAGATGCCGAATTTCTACAGTAGGAAGAGTTGTTGTTGGAGCTACACTTCCACCTGTTGTAGAACCTGTAGTCGAGCCCGTTTGTGCCGAGGCACTCTGAATTGGATCAGCTTTATCAGAAGGTAAACAGCCGGATAGGATGAAATTCATCACTAACAGCAAACTGAGATTTATCTTCGCAAAACTTTTGATATCCATGGCCTTAGACCTCTTGTCTTTTTATCGGCTTAGAGCTTTCAAATTCTTAAAATTATTATAAAAGAAGTCATCTTTACGAGATTGAAGAAGTCGGGTTAAGGAGTGATTTTGAGGGTTTGTCGGACTAGGTAAGGAACAGCGATGAAAAAAAATGCCCCATTTAAGGGGCATTTTCTATGAATTACTTAAGGGCTTGATTAAGAAGGTAGGCCAGACGAACACCCGCTTGATGGAGACGCTCTTCCATAACAGGAACAAATTTGTAGCTGTAATCAAAAGACAGATTTGGCATATCTGCCGTAGTCACTGCGATGTCTTTACGACAGTACTGCTTAACCGACATCACTTCTGATGAAGGAGTAACTTCAGGGGGATAAATTAAACCACGAAGAGTTTTTGATTCTTGTGCCCAATCAACAACATCACCCGAACGCCATGAACGAATCGTTGCAACGGGGCGACCCATTTGTATGAACTTTGTCATTTCTGTGAAACTTAAAGATGTGAAGTTGATCATCGCTTCATCCCAAAGAGCATGAAGATTTGTTGGTTTACCTTGGAAGATCACTTTACAGAAGTTACCACCCTGATCTAGACCATTTCCTACGTGAAGAGGTTGGTGGAGATCGCCTACTAAGTGAACTACAAATTTAAGTGCGAAAGATTTTTGATCATCAGTTGCTGCTGGATTTTTAAGAACGGCCAATTGATCTTTTATTGATTTTAGAAGTGATCCTGAAGAAGTTTCCTCATTGTGATCGTGAGCATCGTCGGCCCAGTCAGTGTAGTGCCAGCTGAAAGTGCTTTGGTAAGTTGCTGGTTCAGACTTGATTTCATCCGGCCAGTTAGCAACGCGAGCAAGACTTGCACCGTTTAGAATTTTTCTGACTTTAACCAGAACATCGATATCCAATTGAGCTTCTGCAATCTCACCAACTACACGGTGACCAGTCGGTCCCCATGCAAGAGCGTTGAAAGAGACAAGAAGTCCTAAAAGGAATGTTTTCATTCGATCACCTCAAATGTTCCGCGTTTTTTATTTTTTCTAAAATTAGGTACGGTAAAAAGTTTTCCGTGAAAGGTCATGTAGTAACCAGGCCTAGAGATGCGGGCAGCGAAGATAGCTTCGATCACATTCTGAGCAGCATCTGAATCATCAAAACCAAGCGGCTTCATGGCACCAGTGAATACCACTGGAACATTTATGCCTTTAAACGTTTCAAAACAATAACGAGCAGTTTTATCCATTGTGTCCGTTCCGTGAAGAACGACAATCGGATTTCCTAAAAGTGCGTATGTTTTAATGTTGTCTAAAATAGTGGCACGATCTTTATCATCCATCTCTAAAGAATCTTTAGACATGATCTGCTTAACTTGTATTTCTGTGTAAGGTAATCGAAGCTTTTGAAGAATTTTATTTTTCACGGTGGTTTCGCGATTCTCTAAAGAACCTTCGAACTCATCGTAGACTTTCTCGATCGTTCCGCCCGTAGTCAGAATAAAAAGAGGCAAAATATCATTTCCCATGCAAGCTACCCTTGACGACACTGTTTTGGACCCCATATTTGTAGCGGATACTAACGCAATTTGACTAGACGACAAAATGACACTGCCTCTGGAGGGCCTATGACGACACGTAAGGGATCGATTTCAGTAAAAACTAATGACATTTTTCCTATTATTAAAAAATGGCTTTACTCGGAGCATGATATTTTCATCCGGGAATTAGTCTCCAACGGGTGCGATGCCATCACAAAAAGAACAACTTTAGCCCGAACTCAGGGTCATGAAACACCTCCTGGCCGCGTTGAAATTAGCCTTGATAAAGAAAATAAAGTCATCACAATCCAAGATAATGGACTCGGGATGAGTGAAGCTGAAGTTGAAAAATACATCGCTCAACTCGCCTTCTCTGGTGCTGAAGAGTTCGTTCAGAAAATGAAGGACAGCGGAAACACCGGTGCGAAAGATGAAATCATCGGCAAGTTCGGTCTTGGTTTCTATTCCTCTTTCATGGTTGCCGAAAGAGTTGAGCTTGAATCTCTTTCAATGAATCCAGGAGCAAAACCAACGAAATGGATTTGTATGGGCGATACAGATTACGAATTTACTGACTCAGCTAAAACTGAAGTCGGTACGACTATCAAACTTTTCTTGAATGAAGAATCGATGGATTTCCTCGATAAGTGGAAATTTAAAGAAACTTTGACTCGTTACTGTGATTTCATGCCTTATCCAGTGGCCCTAAAAGATCTTTCAGATAAAGAAGCTACTGAAGAAATCATCAATGATACAAATCCACTCTGGAAACAAGATCCAACAACTCTGACGGATGAAGATTATAGGACTTTTTATAAAAAACTATTCCCGATGGATCAGGAACCACTTTTCTGGTTACACCTGAACGTTGATCATCCTTTTACTCTTCAGGGTGTGCTCTATTTCCCAAAAATCAACCAATCTAAACCGGTTCAAGAAAACGGCATCAAGCTTTATTCAAAACAGGTCTTCGTTTCAGATAACGTGAAGAATGTGATCCCGGATTTCCTTGGTCTTTTAAGAGGGGCCATTGATTCTACGGACATCCCACTTAACGTTTCACGCTCATCTCTTCAGGGTGATCCGAACATTAAGAAGATCTCCAACTACATCATCAAAAAAGTTGCTGAGTCGCTTAAGAAGCTTTTCAACTCAGACCGCGAACGCTTTGAGAAAGTATGGGAAGATATCGGTCTTTTTGTGAAGTACGGATGTATGCAAGATACGAAGTTTGATGAAGTCATGAGAAAATTCGTGTTCTTCAAAAACTCTGCTGGCAAGTACGTGACTCTAGAAGAGTATCAAGCTTCAATTCCTGAGCAGTATAAAGAGAAACTCAAAGACAAGTATGTCTATTTTGAGAAAAACCTCTCGGATGAATCACTCAGAAAACAATTGCTCGCCGATGGTATCAATGTGATTGAAACAGATCAGTACATTGACCCCCATTTCATGCAGCATGCGGAGTATTCCAAGATTAATGATACCACATGTAAATTCGTATCCATTGATTCAGAGATCGAGAATCTTCTGGATTCACTTGCAACGACCGAAGACGACATCAAAGTAAAAGAGTTCTTTAAGCAGGTCCTGATTGGTGACAATAAGGATATTGAGAGCAAATTGGACGTGGACGTAAAAGGCTTTAAAAACTCATCAAGCTCAGCTTACTTCAAGGTAGATGAGCAAATGAAACGATTTCAACAAATGACCAAGTCGATGGGCCAGACTGCTTTCAGTATGCCGATCAAAAAAACATTGGTGGTGAATCCGAATAATATTCTGATTAAGAATGCTCTCAAGATTTGGGAAAAAGGTGAGAAGAAAGATCTCGCTGATAAAATCGCTCATCACGTTCAGGATCTGGCGACACTATCTTCGGAAGGATTGTCATCTGAGGATAAAGAAAAGTTTGTGAATCGGTCACAGTCCCTTGTCCAGGAACTTTCGCAATACATTGTTTAAATGAAAAAGGCTCCGCAAGGAGCCTTTTTTATGAAAGTGGGAAATTCCTGATCTAAATCATAATTAAGAAAAATATTGATCAGGTCCATAGTCAATTGTCAGGGCTAACTTAACTCCATGAACAATAAGGAGTTAATATGAAGTTTTTGATGGGCCTGTTTCTTCTCGTTTCCTTGAATGCATTGGCATCGGAAAGGGTGAAGCTAGAAGGCAAAATGTATATTGCTTCTGGATTTGACGACAATGATCTGGTTGAGGTGGCGGTCGTCGGTATTCTTAAAAACTCTTGTTACACAAACCCTACTTTTGAGATCGAAAGAAACGACGCAAGTTACGTTATTTCTCTCTATGCCCAGTACTACAAAGGCAAAGAAGTCTGTAGAGACACCAATCTTCCTTATCTGGAAACCATTTCTTTTGGCCTGATGAGAGCAGGAAAATATGAAATTTCTTTTGATGACCCGAAAGGAATGAAAAAAGAAATTTTAAAAGTTAAAAAAGCACCAAGCATTCTGAAAGATGATTTTATTTACGGAAATGTAACCGGAATTGTAGAAAACGAATTTGATCGAACAATTGAAATTGTAGGTGTGAATCCTACTAATTGTATGGTTCTTGAAAAAATACAGGAAGAAGTTCAAAAGAATCTGGTCGTGATACGTCCGGAATTTTCTGAGAAGGGATTCTGCCAGATGAAACCAACTCCTTTTAAGGTGTCTTATAAAGTTCCAGTTTTGGAGAATAATCCAAGAGGAATTATGCTTCACATCCGGATTATGGATGGAAGATCTTATAATTATCTTTTCCAAAGCTGGAAATAAAAAAAGGGCGTTTGATTTTGATCAATTCTGACCAATTCAAACGCCCTTTCGTATTTAAAATAGTTTATTTTTTAACAATCAACATTTCATGATGACGAGTCATTTTAAGATCGAGAAGAATCTTGGCCTTTGCATGAGGTCTCAGCACTGTCAGATTCAAAAGCATAATCGTTCCAAGTACTGGCAGTGAAAGGTAAGCAAGTGGTCTAAGATTCGTCATGAGTATCTCCTAAAGTATGTTATGCGTCCTGCAAGTCAACTGTCGAAAAGCTTTGGTTAAGAAACGATATCTTGGTAATCCATGTGCTTAACAGAGAAGTCAGATGTTGAAGTCTCATCTTTGTTGTAACCTTTTGCAAGGTGCTCAATCGGAAGAACTCGACCAGCGTGCATCAATGAAGTTCTGTTACGGTGAATTGTTTGGTTCTCACCTTTCTCTTCAGCTTCCTTACATGAGATACAAAGATCAGCTGTTGGACGGGCCAGAAGTCTCTGGTGTGAAATTTCACAACCACAATCTTCACACTCGCCGAAAGTACCTTCTTCAAGTTTTTGAAGAGACTTTCTAATCTTTTTCATATAGATCGCGTTTCTTGCTTTCAATCGGAAATCCATTTGGTTTTCCTTTTCAGTAGAAACAACATCGATTTCGTCGCCTTCCATACTAGTTGCTGCGAGCTTTCCTTCAAATACTTCCTCTTCAGAAAGGATTTCGAGAAATAGAGACTTAAAGTGCTCGGCTGTTGCTTTTTCCATAAAGCTTCTCCTATTTAAAAGTTTCGTCCTTGATCGTTTGTTCGGTTTCAAATCCTTTGAAACCGATGCCATCTTGGCAGAGAATTGAAGGGGACTTCCGTTTCTTTGGGCACCCATCCATGGGCGGCCCTTCGTTTCTCTCGAGATACCTTAAGCAGGATCCGTGCCAGGCCAGAAAAATTTAGTTTCGAGGAGTTATGGCCAATTGAGCCTTAAACGGGGGCATTTTAGGATCGATCGGGGCCAAAGAGGTCCGCAATTCGGGGCCAATCAGGGTTTGGCAAGAACGTGCGTGCAATACAATGTAAGTTCTACAGGGCCTCATCTTCACTCCCAAATCTCATGATATGAAAGACGCACCAACCATTCATATAGGAGAACTTAAATGAAAAAGTTCATCATGCTTCTTACGCTCGCGCTTTCAGCTTCGGCTTTTGCCCAAGATAGAATAGAGACAGAAAATATTGTTGATCCAAACAGAGTTGAGCTTAATGCTGAACATGTTTATGTTAATAATGATCAGGCCACTATTGTTCGAACAGGCCAGACTCCAGAAACTGTTAAAATCACTTTTCAAATTCCGATGGCAGAAAGAGTTTGTGACCGTTATGAAACACGCTCAGTGTTAGTAACTTCTACTTTTCAGTGTGGTCAGGACAGAGTTATCGTTCGTGTTCGTCTAGCTGACGTGTGTACTCGTCGTAATCCAGTAAGCAACCAGTGTCTAAGAATGGAACAAAGATTTGTAGACCGTGTTTCTTACCGTACACGTTCTTGTTACGTTCCGCAGACTGTTTGTGCTCAATACGGTACAAGCGTTCAAACTGCTCCAGATGAAGTTAAGATTAAATTCAAACTTTCTGACCTTGCAGCTGGTGAAGAAGAGACTTTCTCTGTTAAAGCTCAGCAGAAAAACTATGATGGGACAAACGTAGTTTACGACATCAAAGGTCTTTCTACTAAAGTTCCAGTTAAAGTGAAGTCTAAAGGCTGGTTTGGTACTGATTCATACGTAATCGATGAAGAATAAGATCTAAAAAAGATTTTGATAAAAGAAGGGTCAGTGTTTGCTGGCCCTTTTTATTTGCGGTGGAGTTGAATGTTGCCGATGATCCGGTCTTCATCAACAAAGGTGCCGCGAAGTTTTGAAACACTCAGAGAAATATACGAAGTGGGAGAAGCATCGATAAAGACCACATCTTCATCGTCCGGGTGGAGCCTAAGAGATCCATTCCCACCATTACTGGAACCACGCGAATACTCCTTCCCTGTAGGATCTGTCATAACCACAGAGCTTGAACCGTCCAGAGAGTCTTTTTTGACTTGGATGAAGTCGATGCTGATCACCACGCCATCAACTCTCCCCCGCTCTTTGCCTTGCGTGTGGCGAAGGGTTCCTTCAAAAACGCCCAACATCCGCTTAGTCCGTCGATCGAGGTTCTTAGAATGATTAGAATTTCTGTAGGCCGTTTCAAGCTTAGCCTCGGGGGTCAGTTTATCTTTTGGTTTTTCTGAATGCGCTGGCGCAGTATTGATGGCGTTTCCAGAATTCGATTCAACTTCTTTCATTGTTTGCTGGGCCATCACAGGATCAACCTGATGAACGGGTTGCAATTTCAAGGCAAGATCGGCCAGGAAAATGATCATCATCTTTCCGTAAAGAGCATCGGCGGCTTTAAGTTTTTCATCAGCGGTTTTGGCTTCAGCGTAGCGGCGGGCCTCGTTTTCAGAGAGGTCTTTGAATTTCGTAACAATTTCATCAGGGGGAGTTGAAACGACAGGTTCTGTTTTTTTATAAAAGATTCCGGCAGAGATCGCGGCACCAAGAATGAGTCCGATGATGAATTTCATTTTTTAGCGACCTTCTTCAGTAGCTCAACTTCCCCTATCTGAACACTTCTCGCAAAGGCTTTGCCTTTGAGTTTAGGCAAATCACGCAGATCAAAAACAAAAGAGTTATCACTATTGGTTGCAAGTAAAAGCAGGTTCTCATCTTCAGGAAAAGTTTTAAAAACCTCTGAAGTACTTCGGATAAAAGTAAAACTATCATCGATAGTGTCTACACCATCGATGACTGTCATCGTCGTTTCGTTTTCTTCGATCTTGAGATTAACCTTCGCTGGTACTTCCCTTCTTCCCAAGGTAATAGTCAAAGTTCCACTATAGTCCCCTTTAATTTTCATTAATTTAGGATCAGTGGTAAGAAGAAACGGAATCTGGTTAAAACCAACAAAGGTCTTAAATCCGAATTGAAATCTATTTTTTTTTGACTTTGATTTTGCCTCAAGCTTCTTCTTATCAACAACTTGATTCACAACTTCATTTTTAATTTCAGTCACCGGCTCAACTTTAATATTGATTTCAGCGGGCCCAGCCTTCGGCGCTATCTCCGAATCTGGAGCATGGTAACGAGTATCTCTCACCGCTATCGGGACAGTATCGGTTTGTTTTATGGTACGTGTCTTAATAGTGAAGGTTTCAGTCGGTTGTGGATTAAGCAGAGAAAAAACAAAGTACCCTATTACGGCCCCAATGATGAGAATCGCCGCATTCTTCACACGTACTTCTCTGACTTATCCTTTGAAAGAACTATCTCGCCTGAATCTCGGAGTTTTATAACCACATCCATAATTTTAGTTTGTGCTTCCATCACTTCAGACAGAGGGCGCGGTTTACCTTTCAGGATATCGTCGATATCGCGTTTCATACCGGTCGAGAACATGCTCAGGAGGTGATCACTCACCTCTTTACTGCATCCTCTGAGAGCTAATCCTAGATCATCGAGCTTCACATCCTGAAGGAGTCTCTTCATCATCGAAATGGTGAGGTACTGAAGATCATCAAAGGTGACCAGATTCTTTTTGAGCTTAATCGCCATCTCCGGATCTCGGCGGGCGATATCAGCTAGGACTGACTGTTGGGCCGCAAGGTCTAGACCCTGAAGCATTTCGATTGCCTGTTTAATGCCATCGATTTTTTTCTTCATAGACTTAGATAGGGCTCAGTTTGAGAAAGATGCTTACGAACATAATCACTCACAGCATCTTCCAGTTTCATAAATTTAAACTTAGGCAGAGCTTTTTTGAGTTTCGCCATCTCAGCTTGCGTGTAGTACTGGTATTGATTTCTGAGTTCTGCAGGCATATCGATGAACTTAATTTTTGATTCTTTATCCATGGAGGCAAAGGTTGCCTTCACCAGATCATGAAAACTTCTCGCCTCCCCTGTTCCCAGATTATAAATCCCAGACAGGGTCGGCTTCTTTTTTCCCGCAGCAATGAGTTCCACCATCGCACGAACAACATCTTTCACATAAACAAAATCTCTCAGCTGTTCGCCATCTTTGTAATCAGGACGGTGAGACTTAAAGAGTTTAACTTCGCCCTCACCTTTGATTTGATTGTATGACTGGAAAACCACCGAGCTCATTTTGCCCTTGTGATACTCATTGGGTCCAAAGACATTGAAGAATTTTACACCGAACCAAACTTTTGGTTTTTTTGTTTGAGAAAGAATCCACTCATCCGAGAGCTGTTTGGAATATCCGTATTTGTTTAAGGGGCGAAGTTTTGCCACTCCCTTATGATCATCAGAATAACCCTGCTCTCCGGCCCCATAAGTCGCAGCACTTGAAGCATAGACGATGGGAATATTTTTTTGCCCAGCGAGAGTGAGAAGAGAATTAGTGAAGAGCGTGTTGTTTTTGTACAGAAAATCCATGTTGAGTTCAGTTGTGTCTGAACAAGCACCCATGTGATAAATCGCTTTGATAGATCCAGGTTTTTTCCACAAAGGGTGAGCGAAGAGATCTTCCACTTGCACCAAGCTGTCGTATTTGAGACCGCAGAGATTTTTCCACTTGTCGCCACTTTCAAAATGATCACAAAGAAGAAGATCAGTGATGCTCTGATCGTTGAGATGCTTAACAATGACACTGCCGATGAATCCAGCAGCTCCGGTGATTAAAATCATGGGTATCCTTTGATACCCCTATCTTAAATCAGATTAGGCCCTTTGAGAACGTTTAGACACTCGCAGCACCTAATTTTCTGATGTAAAACACAAAGTTGTCAGGCAAATTGGACATCATAATACAGAAGCTTCCTAGTACGAAATTGACACCCAAAGTGTCATTGTTGATGAGCACGGCCAAAACACCTGCCATCACGGGCTCGAGCATAATGATGGTAGAGGCCGAGACTACGCTGGTATTCTTAAGACCCCAGAACAAGAGTACGTTAGGAAGAACCCCGATCAATGTTGAATAAAGAAAGATATTTCCTATGTTCTCAGGAAAAGAGATTGAACCCATTCGGCGATTCATTAAGATAAAAGCAAACACACCGACAAGTGAAAATAAATCGTTAAAGAATGAACAAACTAAAGGAGAAATTCCAGCTTCCATAGACTTCTTAGAATAGATCAACCATGCCGCTGTCAGAAGTGAGGTGAAGATCGGAAGCAGGTAGCCGACTGAGAATTGTCCTCGAGCATTGGGAGCTATCAAAATGGCAGAACCGATAAGAGCTAGCACCCATTTATTGATATTCCACTTAGTCCCGCGACCACGGGCCCATTCATAGAGCAGAGTCCACGCAGGAACAGTCAAGGCAAGGAAAGTGATATGAGAAATAGGCAGACCTACCTGAAGCGAAGAGAACTCGCACCAATAAAGGAAGGTTCCGATAAACCCAGACATTAAAAGAAGTGAGAACTCTTTTCTAAAGGTAAATCTAATCACCTCGCGCCAGTTGCGGATAACAAAGGGCAATTGAACGATGGTCAAAATAGCGAGAAACTGGAAGGAGAACACTAGAGCATCTTCACTTTCAACCAGCAGGGCGCCCAGAGGATTGGCGAGACCGAAGAGCAAGGAAGACATCAAGAGAAACACCATAACGACTCCGTTTTAAGTGGAACGGCTTTCTACCAAGTCGATCACCACTAAAACCGGTCTTTTCCCTCTCATACGCAAAACTTACAGACTTTCAACGCTTTGCAACAGGACAAATAAAAATCACTCTAGGATGTATCTCTTGGATTTCAGTATGAGATGAGATAAAAGTTTTTCATTCTAAAGGAGCCCACATGAACGTCGAAAATTGGATGATCGAAGAATCGTTTCGTAATACCTTTGCTATGGGTTTTAAGATCAAAAAGATCCTTCACTCAGAGCAGTCTAAATTTCAAAAAATTGATGTGGTTGAAACTGAATCGGTGGGAAATCTTTTGCTTCTTGATGGCAAGACGATGGTTTCAGATAAAGATGAATTCGTTTATCACGAAGTTGTTTCACACATTCCTTATATGGTTTCTCGTTCATGTAAAAAAGTTCTCATCATCGGTGGCGGTGATGGTGGAGTTGTTCGTGAATTCGTTAAACATAAAGATATCGAACGTATTGATCTCGTAGAAATCGACGAGCGCGTGATTGAAGTTTCTAAAATTTATTTCCCTGACTGCACTTCTGGTCTTTCTGATAAACGAGTTCGCGTATTGCCGGAAGATGGTTTTGCTTTCATTAAGCGTGCTAAAGCCGAGTACGATGTGATCGTGGTTGATTCTACTGATCCGGTCGACTTTGCTTCAGGACTCTTCACTGATGAATTCTATCAAGATGTTTACAATGCTTTGACTCCTGATGGAATTATGATGAACCAAACTGAGAATCCCTTTCTCGACGAATGGGGAATCAAGAATATTTACAACAACATGAGAAAAGTGTTCCCGATCGTGAACTCTTTCAACGCTCCAATGTTGATCTATCCAGGTGTCTACTGGACTTTCGGATTCTCGTCGAAAAAATATAAAGCAACAGACATTAATCCTGATAAACTGCAGACCATGAACACCATTCAGAGAAAACTGAAGTGGTACAATATGGACTGGCATAAAGGCACGTTCTCTATTTCAAATTTCCATAAGACCATGATTGGTCAGGAGTAAGAATGAAAGAAGTAAAACTCATCAGAGAAGTAGAAGGACTTGAACAGGGGAAGGCTTTCATTGGAACAAAGTATGCTCCAGCGATTTTCTCAAACTCTACTCACCTTTTAGGTTTTTGTTTTGACGGGACTACCAGCTACCGTCCGGGTGCACGCTTCGGTGCGGGTGCCCTTCGTGACGCTTCTTGGGGTCTTGAGACTTACTCTCCTTATCTCGATAAAGATTTTGAAGATTTCAATATCATCACGATGGGAGATCTTCCGATCTATCCGTCGAAGTGGCACATCACCAACAATTTTTTTGTGGAGATGGTTAAGGGAATTGATTTTAAAAAAGAGAATATCAAACTCGTCACCATGGGTGGAGAGCACTCGATCTCTTACGGGCCGATTGTAAAATATATTGAAACCTATCCTGATCTCGTTATCGTTCATCTTGATGCTCACACCGATCTTCGAGATGGGTACCTGGAAGAAAAATACTCGCATGCCTCGATCATTCGTCGTGTGCTCGATCACTTCACACCTAAGAATCGTTTGATCCAGTACGGAATTCGTTCTGGACCGAAAGAAGAGTTTATGTGGATGAAAGAAAACAAAACTCTCGCGACTGCTCTCAAAGAATGTTGTGAATGGATTGAAGGCATTGATGATGCTCGTCCGATTTACCTTACTTTAGATTTTGATTTTTTTGATCCTGCGTTTTTCCCTGGAACAGGAACTCCAGAAGCTGGTGGCGAAGACTTCCACGGATTCATGCGTATTCTTAAAATCTTGAATAAGAAAAATTTTGTGGGTGCTGATGTTGTGGAACTAGCTCCCATGCTTGATCCAACCAACAACTCGGCCTGTTTTGCCTCGAAAGTTACGCGAGAAATCGTACTTGCGATGAACCACGTTTAATTGCCATATTCTTGTGTAAATGCAGTCCATTGAGACCTAAATTCTCAATGGACTATCTTATGAAATTTCTTAACTAGCCGATTATCCGGCAATTCCTCAGATTTATTGAAGTTTTCTGATCAACCATTCGATAAAGGTATTAGCATTGTCCGTAGAGAGGCTTTCGAATGAAAAAACTCACCCGAATGGAAAGTACCAAAGAAGCAAGACGAGTTCTAAACCGCGCCGGTGTAGACCTATCGTATTGTCAGTTCTCTTGCTACGGCCATGAGGTGCGTCTCACGGGTTGGTTGTGTCGTACCGATGGTCTCGACTTCACAGGGGCACAGATTGAAGGAATGGTTCACGATTTTAGAAAGTGTCTACCTGGATTTATGGTTGCAGGCGATACCGATAACTGGCACTTCACATCAGAGCATATTTCATATATTGGTGATAAAGATTCACGCAAGACTGGTGCCAAGGGTGGAGCTGAAGAAGTTCAGACGACCTATGAAATTGATCTGGATGATTTTGATTTTGAGGCCAGTTAGGATTGAGTTACGTCAGTGTCCATATGCTTACGCTTTAAGTAAGGGTGAACAACCCATGCAACTAGAAGAATTCCAATCTCATACAACGCCATCATCGGAATCCATACACACAACATACTCAAGACATCTGGTGGCGAAAGAATCGCACCGGCGATAGCAAAAATCACCACCATGTAGCGACGCCAAGATCTCAGAGACTGCTTAGTCACCATTCCCATAAAACCAAGAATGAGCATCACATTCGGCAGCTGAAACAAAAGTCCCAGAAAAACTAAAATCTTTGAAGCGAGTAATAAATAATCCTGAAAATTCAGCATCGCCTCAATGTCACTTACGCCATATGAGATAATAGTTTTGAAGGTGAAAGGAAAAACCACGTAGTAACCGAATGCCACACCGCTTATGAAAAGAATAAATCCGAGAAAGAGAAAAGGACGAACGGCCTTGGCTTCATGCTCATAAAGACCCGGACGGATGAAAAGCCAGACCTCACGAAACCAAAAAGGGCTCGCCAAGATAACCGATGTCCATACTCCGATTTGCAGCTCGGCAAGGAGCTTGTCCATAAGACCCGTGAAGACGACCTTACCGTGGGTCCCTAGGGCTTCCCTCAAAGGGGCCAAGAGGAATTCCTGAATATGAGTCGCTGAGCTATAACAAATGACAAAAGAAACAATCAAGATTACTACGACCCGTATAATACGGGTACGAAGCTCTTCCAGATGGTCCATAAAGGTCATTTCTCTCATTCCATTATCATAGTGGCAGTCTACTTTTCTGTCTTATATTTTCTGAATTTCAGGGTAGAATGAATTTATGAAATGCTATGTCATCCTAATCCTTATTTTGACCTCCTTGCCCCTAATGGCCCGTGACCGGCAACTGTTGAAGTGTTTGGGTGAGGAAGAGAAGCGTTTTCATCTTAAAAAAGATACCGGACCCATTTTTGATCTCAATCAGCATCTGATCTCGGAAATCATTCAGATTCCCAATGTTGATGTAGGTGCTGATGATCTTAAAAATATCTGTAATGGTAAACACGAAGCCTGGAATCTTCTTCATGCTTCAATAATCAAAGGCAAAAGTCTTTTTATCATCTCGTCTTCAGTTTCGGGTATGCAAAAAGAAGTCATAATAGGTATGGTTGATGATTACATAGATGCGACCAAAGAAATTTTTCTGGGGCTGATTGCTCAGATTCAAACCAAATCCCCTACTCCTACTTGCCTCAAAGAAGAGATTCCAGAACTGGATGCTTTCTTCACGGATATTAAGTATCTTCAGGAAGATATCGAGATTCAGACAATTTTTAAGGGAAGAGATCAAAAGATTTTTGAAAAACTTAGAAATTATCGGTCAGCTTTCAAGGCCTGTAAGTCGCGAATCAAAACTAAAAAGAATGCTAAATCAGGATCAACTTCTTTGCTTAAAAAGCCCTGAAGATCGACGGCCATCGCCTCTTCTTCTTTTTGAGACACTCTCTTATCAAAACTAATGATGACTTGCTGACCTTTAAAACTGTGAACTTCTAAGTTCCAGTCCTTACCTTCAAAAAATTTGGTTAAGGCCGAATCAATATCAAGCATCCATTCAGCGATTGGACGTTCCTTATAGAAACGTGACTTATTTTGAGGAGCATTGATGGCGAGCCAGCGTGAGAGCTGAGGCACGCATGATCTACAACCCATTCCCGCCTTGGTTTTTTTACTAAGGGCTTCAAGGGTTGGTTCAGTTTCAGTTTTAAGTAAATCAACCACATCACTTTCTCGGACGCCGAAACAGCGACAGATGAGCGGGCTGGCTTCACGGTATAGATATTCTCGTCCGCGATAGACATCCAGAGTTGCTTTTAAAATTTCAAATGGCCTGAAAAAGATGGATTCATTCTCCTCGGTACGAAGATCCCAGAAGAACTGATCGTCTTTGAACGTTTTTTCAAGTTCTGACCAACCAAATTTTATACATTCGGCGAGACTCAATCCGGGAAGTAAGTGACAAAGGACATTGAGCCATGGATCGTTAGGACCTTGATAGCCAGCATCCAGCACCTTATCTTTGGCGTCTAAGCGCAAAGCAAAGTTTGTCGCTCCAATCTGGATCGATGCTGAAGGATTTTCTAATTTTCTTTGGTGAATATTGAGTACGGCGAGATCGCTAAATTTTGTCATCAGCATCAGTCCATTCTTTCGGATCAAACGTCGTCAGAATTTCATGACCTGATTCTGTGATAAGGATCGTATGCTCAAACTGAGCAGACCATGATTTATCTTTCGTGAGAACAGTCCAGCCGTCATCAAGAAGTTTACAGTAACGTTTTCCGAAGTTAATCATCGGCTCTATAGTGAATGTCATACCAGGTCTCATTTCAACACCTGTACCGCGCTTACCAAAATGAGTGATCTGCGGATCTTCGTGAAAAACGCGACCAATACCATGACCACAATACTCGTGAACCACAGAGAAATTATTCGCGTGAGCGATTTCTTCAATGGCAGAACCAATATCGCCAATATGAGCACCAGGTCTGCACTGAGCAATTCCTGCCATCATACATTCTTTAGTGACTTCTACGAGTTTTTTGATTTCAGGTTTAACGTTACCAATTAAAAAAGTGTAGTTGGTATCACCATGAAAATTTTTATAAAGCGAAGTCACATCAAGGTTCACAATATCACCATCAAGAAGGAATTCTTTCGGTGAAGGGATGCCGTGACAGATGACATCGTTTCTAGATGTACAAAGAGATTTCGGATAACCATGGTAGCCAAGAGTTGCGGGAATAGCGCCACGATTGATGGTGTACTGATGACACATCTTATCAATCTCATCCGTCGACATGCCGACGCGGAGGTTTTTCCCCAGAAAATGTAGAGTTTTAGCGGCCATCTTGCCGACCTCTCTCATCACTTCAATTTCACGCTCAGATTTAATGGTAATCATGGTTAACCTTATACACTTTTAAACGGAATTAAGCTAGTTTTGAAGAGTATGAAAAGAGTACAGATCATTCGGACCCACACCTCGCCTTATCAGGGAAAAGACTTCGCCGAGAAGGAAAAACAAGCGCTGGAAGCTTTGGGAATTACATACACAAACGCTGAAGATCTGAGTCCTGATCTTGAGACCATTCTCATTACAAATACGCACACACTTTTGCGGGAACTACCCAGCGATCTTTTAAACCGAACGTCGCTTATCCTCCATCCCAATTCCGGATACGATAATTTTGCTCAAGATCACTCCGTCTGGAAAAATATCCCACTCATCATCGGGCATAAAATCCGAGCTCAGGCCGTTGCTGAATATACTCTCTCTAGTTTTTTTCAGGGGCTCTCAGAATTACCCCAACATCTTCACTGGAATAAAGAGCGCCTTTGGGACCGCCAGCTTTTGAAAGATCAAACGATCTCTATCTTTGGTTATGGTCACATCGGTAAGATTCTTGCGGCGACCTTGTCAGCACTGGGATGTCAAATCCAGGTGATTGACCCTTATATTCAACAATGTCCGTATCCCCATTTTAAAACTTATCACAAAGCACGTGCGACTCGGGTGGTGATGGTGGCCTGTGGACTTAATGAAACCAGCACTAAGATGTTTAACGAAGAATTTTTTAAGCGCGCCCCGACCAATCTTCTTTTCATCAATGGGGCCCGTGGAAAATTAGTTGAAGAAAAAGCCCTCAGAGAATTTTTACTTTCTCATCCTAAATCCTTTGCATTTCTGGATGTTTTTGAAAATGAACCCTTTGGTCCTGAATGGTCAAGCTTCCCTCAAACATGGAAGTCGAGCCACATCGCTGGAGTCTATCAAAACCTTGATCAGAAAATCATTGATTTTGAAGTCGAAGTTCTTAAAGATTATCTGGCCGGCATTGATGTCACCCAAAAATATGCTGATGAACTTTTGCAGAATAAGTACCGTGAAGGAGTTTTGATTTGAAAGACTTAACTAAACTTCTGACCCTCCCTGGAAATGGTGTCTACACCGTTCACACAGGTCAGCAAAAAAAAGAAAAACTTTTTAAAGAATATTTCGGCACTACAGATGTGAAGAAAGCTGAGATCAAGTGGACGAAGAGCTTAAACGTTCTCAATCCAAAAGTTCCTTGGGTGATTGGCGTTCCTTCAGATAATGGTGGTGGAATTCAGCGTGGAGCAAACTGGGGCCCTCTCATGATTCGTCAGGAAATCCTGTCCGAGTCTAAAAACTATCAAGACCTAGGTGATGTACGAGTCATCCCCCATCTCCTTCATGATAAATACCTCAATGCTGACACCATTAAGATGTGCCAGAAAGCTCTCTACGGAAAAGTAAACACTCTTCCCGTCTCGCCTCTCTCTATTACTGAGAAAGCTCTCAAAGATCTTTATAAAAAATATCCTTCTGCCCGCATCTTGGGTTTTGGCGGGGATCATTCCATCAGTTACCCTCTGGTTAAAACCTGGCTAGAGAGTCGTAAGAATTTTAAAAAAGCCGGTCTGTTGCATTTTGATGCTCATACAGATCTGATGGATATTCGTCTGGGGATTGATTTGTGTTTTGGCACATGGACTTACCATATTCTGGATGAGCTTGCGACTACAGATCATATTATTCAAGTCGGCGTTCGCTCTTCAGGAAAAACGAAACAACACTGGAAAAAAAATCTGGGTGTTGAGCAAATCTGGGCCCAAGAAGTCAGTAAACTCGGTATTGAAAAAACCGCCAAAAAAATTATCGCGGGTTACAAAAAACTCGGTATTGATGAACTCTATATAAGTTTTGATATCGATGCTCTGGATATCAAGTATGCCTCAGCTACTGGTACACCTGAAAAAGCCGGACTTCTTCCTTCTGATTGTGCAGCCATTATTCGTATGGTGTCTCAGGAATTTAAAATCACAGGTGCTGATCTAATGGAAGTGGCCCCCTTTGTTCTGCCCGAAGGTGTAGAGCAAAGAGATCAACAAAACTCCGTGAGTGTCGCCGGTGATTTGGCAAAACTTCTGCTGCATGTTCTAAAATGAGAAGAATCGTTTTCCCCCCTATCGAATCAGCGACCGAAGATGGTCTTGTGACCGTAGGTGGTGATCTCGAAATTGATACACTCAAAGAAGCCTATCAGCATGGCATCTTTCCCTGGCCCATTTCGGTAGAATTTCCCTTGGCGTGGTTTTCACCAGATCCCCGTGGTATTCTCTATTTTGATAAACTTCACGTTTCAAAATCTTTTGAAAAATTTCTCAAAAAAACTAAATTCACCGTCACTTTTAATCAGTGCTTTAAAGACGTAATTAAAAACTGCGCAGTCATGCTCAGAAAAAATCAGCCTTCGACGTGGATTACTCCTGATATCATCTCGGGATATGAAAAACTCTTTCATGCGGGCCTCGCCTATTCAGTTGAAGTATGGGATGAAGATCGACTCATAGGAGGCGTCTACGGCGTCGTTATGGGGGATTTTGTTTCAGGTGAGTCAATGTTCAAGTTAGAAGACAACGCTTCAAAACTCGCCCTTTATGGCCTGATTAAGCACCTTCAAGGCAAGGGTATTAAATGGCTTGATACTCAGATGGTGACGCCGGTGGTGGAGCAGTTTGGTGGTGAGTATCTGGATCGTGCGGAGTTTCTTGAGATGATTCAAAAAGTCGACTGGACCAAACCTCGCACAGACATCTTTTAACATTTAGACAAAAAAAAGGACCCGAAGGTCCTTTTTTTAGTTATATCTCATCTGTCTTAAATTCGCTTTCAGGTTTGTTCTCACTTCATCCATGAATTCATGAACGGCTTTTTCCATCTTGATCTTCTCCCCACTGAAATAAGCTTCAATTTTCAGCATAAGTTCATTGTACGAGATTTTCATCTCGCTAGCGAGTTCTTCACAACGCTTTTTAAATCTCTCATCATTATCGATGAATTCAGCGATTTTTTTCGAGAACTCTTGTTTAAGAGTTTTCGGCGTATAAGCATTTTTGATTTCAGCAAGTTTGAACGCACTCATCATTTTGATATAAGCATAGCCGATATCAAACTCAAACCAGCGGTGACGGAAGCTGCATGATCTCATATGACCGTGGTGGTTATTGTGATCAAGCTCTCCACAGATCATGAAGTTAAGTGGAAACAAGTAACCAATGTTACGGCTGTTATCAGTTGTAACGTGATTTCTATAACCAACCCAGTGAGCGATGGCGTTTACTCCACCGATAGCAAAGACCGGTGAAACCATAAAGTTAATAAGAATAACTGCTCCACCCCAGAGTGGTCCAAAAAGAACCAACGAGAGTACCGACATGATGTAGGGACCTGTGAATGAATTATCGTAGATGTATTTTTCAAAAGCATTAGTAGGAATTGTTTTTTTTATTTTTTCTACTTCAGGCCATGACTTAGCTTTTGTGTAATCGAAAACGCCTAAAAAGATGGCGTGCAAGAGACCATTTTGAACAGGTGAATGAGGATCTTTTTCCTGATCAGAGTGAGCGTGGTGCCAGATGTGAACTGAAACCCAGTCAACCTTAGACATCGACGTCACCATCCAAAGCCAAGTTTGCATCGGGTAGTCGATCCACTTGTTCAACACAACACCTTTGTGTGTGTGGAAACGGTGAAAAGATAAACTCATACATGTGATCGTAACATGGGTGATGATGAAAACATAAGAACCCAAAACCAACCAAGGGCTTTGAGCAATAAAGTTTCCAGTAAGACCATTTATTCCGAGCGTATGAGTAACTAAAAAATAAACAGCAGCATAAGAGAGAGCAAAAAAAGACAAGAGTTTAATCATTTGATTCCTTATCAAGACCGATGCAAAGCAGCGGTTTCATTTTGTATTTCTAGTAGCCCTTCAGGAGCAATTTCTACACACAAACCACAACTAATACATCCACGATCATCAATCATAATGGCTTCTGCCGTTACTTTGATCGCATGCGTCGGGCAGATGGTCTCACAAAATTTAGAATCTTTCCAGTTTGATAATTGTGCCTTTGTTCCTATAAACAAAGGTTTACCTTTAAGACGTGGAGAATAATAATAAAGTTTCGTAGGCCAGATTGTCTTGTGTAATTTGAATGCTTTAAAGAGTTTTTCACCTGATAGAGAACGTAATTGTCGACGGATCCACCATGTCTTCACTAGTGATATCCGACCATAAAATTCTCTGTTTAAGATCATGTTAAGTTTTCCTATCGGTCCATTTCAAAATGGCGAATTCCAAGACTTGCGAGACTTGCCCGTAGTTGTTTTTTATTCAGTCCTTTGAGGAACTGAGGAACCGCTTGTGCCAAAGTGAAACTAGGCGATTTAATTTTTATCCGCGAGGTTTGAAAATCTTCACCGACTAAGTGAAAAAATCCTGCTTCCCCGTTAGGAGATTCAAGTCCTGAATAGTGCCAGCCTCGAGGAACTTCCTGCGTCCTCATGTACTCACGTAGTTCAGTATAAGGTAAATCATAAAGCGGATTGATCACTTCCCCAAGCGGAAGATTGTCGATCACCTGAGTGATGATCCGAAGGCTTTGAAAAATTTCTTCAAAACGAATCAGATATCGATCATAGGCCGTACCATAAATACCTACCGGAATATCGAAATCGATATCCTGATAAAAGTAGAATGGTTGAGATTTACGAAGATCGAAATTGAGTCCCGAAGCTCGCATCGCCGGGCCACTCACACCCCACCCCAGAACCGTCTGAGCATTCACCGGAGAAACTTCGAGATGCTCACGGAAACGACGCTGGCTCATAAGAGACTTATGAATCATGAGTAAGTTTTTATTCAAAATATCCGCCACCGACTGATACTCGGCGATCCATCCATGCGGAAGATCTTCTTTGAGTCCGCCTAGTTTCACGATAGAAAAGCCCTGGCGTTGACCGCAGTATTTTTCAAACAATTCGTAAACTTTTTCACGGGCATTCACATAATGTTTAAATTCATCATGTCCGGCCGCTTTAGTTATTTCGGCCATGACAGTTAAGTGTTCTGCCACTCGTGCGAGCTCAAGCATCACAATACGTATGGCCTGGGTTCTTTCCGGAAGTTTTATACGGAGCATATCTTCAAGATTTTTTGCCCAAGCAATAGAATATGTCGGAGCTGCTCCAGGCTGAAGTTTATCTGCCAGTTGCATGACCTGAATCCATTCTTTATTCTCAATAAGTTTTTCAAAGCCTTGGTGATGAAAACCAATACGTAAGCTTGATTCCACAACATTCACCGGATCAAAACAAACCATCCATTCAAAATTTCCCAACGTTTCAGGAGAAAGAATGCCAAATCTCTCCCACACATAAGCCTCTTCAGCGTACGGAGTTTCAGACTTATTAGGGTTTTTCTTGAGACGCGGAAGTTCCGGTGGAGAATCAAGACCCCAATCTTTTATCTGCGCATCTTTTTTGAGTGGAAAGTTTTTCTGGTTTGCAGGAAGTAAAAGGGCCTGCGGATGATTACTGAAATTCAGACCCAGCATCTCGACTTGTTCTCTTTCCATCCATTCTGAATTAGGAAAAAATCCCATGATCGAAGGAATCATTTCACTGGTATTCACATGGAGGTGAAGATTTAAGCGTTGGTGAGTTCCCATATTAAGCAAATGGTAAACCACTTCGAAATCAAAGCCACCGAACACCGGAAGCGAGCGCCGATCAACCGCCACGATATCCACCAAAGAAAGATAATCCAGATCTTCTTTAAGTAGATCAATCCAACGGATAAGATCCACCGGACGTATATCAATTTTATGCTGACCCCATTCTTCGCGGTAAAGCGAAGGGCCTGCGTGAGAGAAGATATGTTTTGTTTTATCGAATTCTTTCCAATCAAACATTCGGTTGCAACTTTTGATAGCATTGTTCTAAGGCACCCAGCAGCTCTTCAGGCAAAACAGATAGCCCCGGGAGCTCCACGTACTTCATATTTTCAAGGTTCACCATTTTAACGAATGGGTGACCGGTGAACAGTGATCTCATTTCTCCCTGAAGGAGAAGAATTTTAGAAGTTTTGATCTTTTCCAATAAGGGCTTAATATAAAAAGTGTTTTTCGGGGTAATGATCCCATCCCAAACAACCACTTGTGCTTCATTGACATCATCGACGATGATGAAATCAAACTCTAAAGCACCAGAATACTTATCACCCAAGAGAGATAGCCATTCCGTTTCTAAGAGCGGATGAGAAAGAGTGAATATTTTTAAGAGAGCTCGTTCTTTTTTCATTCGATCAACTTCATCCTGTCGGCGATATCTTTTACGTCCCTTGTGGTCCAAGTGACATCTTCCGGAAAGGTGAGAACTTCTTTCCTGATGCCTTCGTTCGGATCATTACTACATTCGTACTTACGCGCCTTGAGTTTAACAAAAGAGTACATCTTTCTATGAGTCCCAAATCCGTGAGTATCGTAATCGATGAAACGATAATAAACAGTTCCGCTGCCTTTGAGTCCATTCAGGAAATTAGGCAGGTACCCCATCGCTGTATCAATATCTCTGGTGGTGCAACGATCAATCTCATTTTCCAGAACGAAGACAGGCTTACCTTCGGTATTCAGAGTATTTTTTTGCCAAGTCTTACTTCCGCAATCAAAGTAGTAACCGTCTTTGTGAAGGCGATAGTACATCCCTGCATAAGTTAAGAACCAGAACTTGTCTGGATCTTTGTTGACGTTGCCGTGATAGACAAACTTTTCGCAAGTTGCAGCGTCTTTGGCATATTTTTTCGTGAACTGAATGAATCGATTTCCAAACCCGACTGGTAAATCTTTGCGCTTAACTTCTTTTTTCAATATGAGTTTAGCTTTAAGTTCCTCAACGGTATTGACCGCCTTATCTTCAGGTCGCTCAATGCCTACGTCATTCCAGAGTTTATCGTAGAGGGAGAAACATCCCTGCTGGATCTTCGTCGTCTCTGAATTTGAGAGATAAATCGTACGTTTTTTAAAGTAATCCATGGCTTCAATCAGGCCTACGATCTGTCCGATCTTAACTCCCGGATACGAGAGATCGGCCATCGAGTTTCTTCCGTCAAGATTTTCCAAATGGGCCTTAACTTCTGCCCAATCGTACATATTGGCAAAATCTTTGGCGTTATCAATATGTCCGACTTTCTTATCTTCAGGATCCACAGCGAGTAAAACCAGACGCGAGATCCAGTTGTTCTTTCCGAGACAGTTTCCTTCCGGACAAATCTGTTCAACATAGGCACCAAAAAGTTTGACCTGATGAGAGCGAATATCCATATCTTTTTGAAGATTTTTGCGACCACCGAAGACAATGACTTTCTGAGGTTCACCAATCTGATCCAGCGTGCGCGGAACAATACCAATAGTGAAAGTCGGTTTAAAGAAACTCCCCGTTTGCTGATTCCAGACATCTTTTTGAGAGCAATAAGAATGAGTGTAGTAACGTTGTCCAGAATTAAGATCCAAAGTGTAAGCATGAGGAGATTTTTCAGGAGTAGTCACAACCACACTGATAAAACGATTATCTTTCACCAGCTCAGGTTCTAAATCAAAAAAGAAATGAGGCTGAGGCTTGGCGTTTTGATCAAGAAGCGAGTGATTGGGATTTATCGAAAACCACTTGTTAGGAAAGATATCTACAAGCTGCTCATCAACTTCAGTCTTTTTATTTCCAAAAAGCGCACACCCACTCACGATGAGCAGAAGCGGCAGCAGGGTTTTCAATTGACATAATCTCGCTAACATAACATCATTACTCTACTTTTTCTTACTCGCCCGGGTGGTGGAATGGTAGACACAAGGGATTTAAAATCCCTCGGAGTAATATCCGTACGAGTTCGAGTCTCGTCTTGGGCACCAATCACGAACAATCAGACTACAAAGTGTTCCTAGCAATTATAGCGGGGCGTGATTCGCTATTGCTAGTTTCAATCAGTTGATTTTAATGGTTTTGTGTTGTGAAGCCTTTTAACTGTACCCAACCGCTGGCCCAGATTAACGAAGTCCTCAAAATTCCAACTCCTAATCCGCATTAACCTCACGAATAAAAAATGTAAAAACGAGGAGTTAGAAGATTATTCCACTTTTGGAGGCAGCTTTGTTTTGTATGTTATATGCAGCGTGTCAAGATTGATTATCAGCTGTGATACAAATGCCTCACCTAACGGAGGCCATTTATGAAATTGTCATTAACACTTATTTTGACGTCTATGTTTTCACTTTCAGCAATTGCGGATGCAGCACTTGAATCAGCAATGGTTGAAGAATTAGATCCTTCTGCTGCTAACATCAGTGAAGTTTTATTAGAGAACGATTTTCTAAATGCTGATAGCAGAGTTGAAGAAAAATCGATCCAAGCTCCTATGGCCCCTTGTTTTCGTGATACATGTGCGGTTTA
>JBBARF010000003.1:33821-69211 GCA_040399925.1 Bacteriovoracaceae bacterium | reverse complement strand
AAGAAAGAAGGCACCCATCCATATGAGATCGTCATAGGTTTCAACGGGAAGCTGGTGAGGCGAAAAAAAACCTTCCATATTGTAATGATGTCTTTCTTGGAGAAGACTATTCTGGCCTTGTTCCATTTGACTAAAAAAATTAGGAGTAGTGGCCTCTGGAGATTTTTGAACTTCTCTTGAAGGAGCTATGCGTGAAGCCATTTCCCTTACTGTCGACGTTAGCAAGCTGATCATCTTTGAGGCTTCCATACATTTAATAACAGTTTTATTCGGATGCACATTCACATCGATACTATCGACAGGAAGATGAAAGAATGCCAGATAGTGATAATCAGCATCACCAAAGCTCGCCTGAATAGCATTCGTCATAACCCGCTGGAGCTGTTTATCCAGAATGAACCTATCATTAATATAGATATTCTGCCATTTGACCGGAGCTTTGATAATCGCGGGTAGAAGGTAGACCATCACTTCATTATTTTCGTAGAAGCGCTCGGAATAGAGAAGCAGATCCTTGCCCTTAGGCGACAGATAGAGGAGGCGATCATTCATATTCGGATGAATAGGAATAATCTCTTTCTCGTCATCATCAATTTTAAAATGAAATTCAATCTCCGGATGCGATCCAATAAAAGCATAAACTATCTTTTTAATGAAAGTCTTCTCGGCAGTTTGTGATTGAATGAATTTTAATCGAACAGGAGTGTTGTAAAAAAGATCCTTGATGACGAGCTCAGTTCCATGATCAAAACCAGATTTCTGTCTCTTGCCATGATAGACGTTCTGACCGCCTTCAAATCTGATTTCTGATCCTTCTTCTGATGCTTCATTAAAGCTTGAGCATTGAAGACGTGAGATCGAAGCTATTGAGGCAAGGGCCTCACCACGGAATCCAAATGAATGGAGTCGGTAGAGATCTTCAAAGCGGGTGATCTTTGAGGTGGCATGACGGTGGAAAGCAAATGGAAGATCCTCAAAACTCATTCCATGGCCATTATCTTTGAGCGAGATGAGATCCAAACCATTATTTTTAAGCGTGAGCTCTAGTTTCGTAGCTCCAGCATCAACAGCATTTTCCAGAATTTCTTTGATTAGACTGCCTGGACGTTCGATAACTTCGCCGGCCTTAATTTGATCGATGAGATGTTCTGGTAGTAGGTCAATCTTTGGCGGGACAGATGTCATTTATCCCTTGAAGAAGTTGACCTGGTTCCGTCCACCTTCTTTAGACTTATAAACAGATGAGTCAGCACGCTTAAAGAGATCGGTACCATTATTCACACCCGGACGATAATCAGCGACACCAATAGAAGCTGTTACAGGAAGGCGTTTACCATCGTAGATAAATTCATGCTTCTCAACTAGCTTTCTTAAACGCTCGGCGATTTCAAAACCTTGCTTAAGATTAGTGTTAGGAAGAAGAATACAGAATTCTTCACCACCGTAACGAGCGAAGATATCTCCTTGACGAATACCATTATCGCGAATGATGCGAGACTTCTCTTTGAGAACATAATCTCCGGCATCGTGACCGTAGTTATCATTGAGCTTCTTGAAATGATCGAGATCAAAAATAATGAGACAGAGAGGCTTTCCAGTAACTTTGCATTTTTTTACTTCGAGCTCTAAATGATTATTGAAATAAGTTTTGTTATAACACTTAGTCAGACCATCAGTGTTGGCTTCCTCGTGAAGCTTGTCGTAAGTCAGACGTTCAGGATCACCCTTAGGAATAAACTTCAGAGCAATTGCTCCGATTTTTATCATATCAGCGCGCTTAAGCACTGTAGGGGTCTCAAGTTTATTGTTGTTGAGGTAAGTTCCGTTAGCCGAGCCTAAGTCCGTGACGATAACGTCATTTTCTTCAACTGTTATCGTGAAGTGCTTTCTAGAAACGCCGTGAAAATCCAAAGCAATCGTGCAGTCAGGATTTCTGCCTACAGTTGTTTCACCCATATCGAGATTGAAGATTGCACCATTAAGCTCTCCACCTACAACTAACAAACAAGCTGGCTTCTGCTTAGCTTCTTCTTCGGTGGAGGCCAGTGCCTTTCTAATATCAGTAATAACAACTGTTGAGTTGTCGTCGCTCATGTCTTCTCCGGATTCAATTTACTTTGATCTATTCTAGGCCCCGAGTGGATTTAGGGCAAGACGCAAAGGTTCTACCTCATCGGCTTTTAGGTGTTGTTTTTTAACCACAGATACGCATATTTCTTCCCTGCTTCAACTCCTGGTTGATTGAAAGGATCAACTTGGAGAAGTTTACCAACAAAAACAGTCAGACATTCAGAGAACAAGATGAGTTGTCCCAATGATTCTTCATTAAGCGTTGGGATTTTCATATGAACCACATGACGTTTGTTTTCCTTGAGTGCTTCCAGTGTTCCTTCAAACTCGGCCTTCATGAGCTGTGAAAGATTAAAAGGAGAAAGAAGTTTAAAACTATCACCAGATAAAGAATTCTTTAGTGAATAGTCGGTAGCAAATTTTTCAACCTCTATCAAGAAAAGTACTTTATCCGCCGGTCCTTCCATGAAGAGCTGCATTTGAGAATGTTGATCAGTTGCTCCATAGGCCGGAATAGGGGTCAGGCCCTTGCCTTCTTTGCCCAAGCTTTCTGCCCAGAGCTGAACAAACCATGCCGAATATTCTTTAAGCAGGGACGAGTAAGGCATCATCACAGTCTGGTGAACGCCTTTGTCGTGAAGCTCCTTGATCCAGAAACCAAGCTTATAAAAAGCTTCTCCATTCTTTGGATCCAGCAAATGTTTTTGAATATCTTCTGCTCCATCAAGTAACGCTTGAGGATCAATTCCGGCAAAGAAGCATGGAAGAATACCAACAGGAGTCATCACTGAAAAACGACCACCAACATTTGATGGAACGCTGAGCGTTTTCACATTCCATTCAGTCGCGAGTTTTCTCAGATCACCTTTCACTGGATCCGTGCAGAAAACAAAATAATCTTTGTATTTATCCGCCTTGATGCCGGCCTTATCAAGTTCGGCCATAAGGATACTCATCGCTGCTACCGTTTCGGCGGTAGTTCCAGATTTAGAAACAACGTAAATCAGAGCTTCCTTAATATTCACTTTATCAAGCTGGCGACATAGATCATCGGGATCAATGTTGTTTAAGAAAATAAACTCTACACCACTTTTTGTACCCAATGCTTTAAGCAGCATATCCGGTCCAAGGGCGCTTCCACCGATACCGACGTGAATGAAGTACTTCTTATGCTTAAAGGTTTCGTAGATCTCTTTAGAAGCATGAATCAATTCTTCATTTTGAGGAAGATTGAAAAAACCAATCTCTGGCGAAGTGAGTGTTTCAGTATAAGATTTAATCGCAGCACTCATGGCAGCGTCTGAAGTTGTAGTTGAATGATGAGAGCGGATATTCCAATTAAGCATGACTTTCGTACTCTTTTTTGAGGTGGCGGGAAATGACCACACGTTGGATTTGATTTGTTCCCTCGACGATTTGAAGAACTTTAGCGTCTCTCATGAAACGCTCAACAGGATATTCTGAAGTGTAACCAACTCCGCCCAAGACTTGTACGGCATCGGTTGTTACTTGCATCGCTGTATCAGTGGCCTTGAGTTTTGCCATTGAACAAAGTTTTGAATTGGTGTTGTGAGAATCAATGGAGCTGGCAGCCGCATGAACGAGAAATCTTGAAGCTTCGGTTTCCGTCGCCATGTCGGCCAACATAAACTGTAATCCTTGAAAATCAAAGATCGCCTGTTTAAATTGCTGACGTGTAAGTGCATAACTTACGGCTTCGTCTAACGCGCGCTGAGCACAGCCTACACCAATAGCGCCGATGGCTACGCGTCCTCGATCGAGTCCACCCATCGCAACTTTAAAACCTTCTCCTTCTGTTAGAAGAAGATTCTCATAAGGAACAAAACAGTTTTCAAAAACCAATTCACGAGTAGGAGATGTTTTCCATCCCATCTTTTTCTCGGCCTTACCAAAGGTGAACCCTTTGGCACCATCTTCTACGATGAATGCAGAAACACCTTTAGAACCTTCGCCACCCGTTCGGGCCATGACGATATAAGTTTTAGCGATACCACCAGAGGTGATCCACATCTTTGTTCCATTCAGATTATATCCCCCATCAACTTTTTTAGCAGTGGTTTTTAGCGAGGCCGCATCTGAACCTGAATGAGATTCAGATAGAGCAAAGGCCCCTATTTCCTGACCCGAAGTGAGCTCCGGAAGATATTTTTCTTTTTGTTTTTGATTACCATATTCATTGATGATGGTTTGAACCATCGATGAAACCGAGACAGTGACAGCATAAGGAACAGATGACTTGGCAATCTCTTCTAAGACATACGCATAATCACTATAAGTTAAACCAGCTCCTCCAAATTCTTCAGGAAGAGTTACACCCGCGACACCGTATTCGCCCAGTCCACGAAAAATTTCCATGCGAAATTTTCCTTCAGCATCATCGTGTTCCATATGAGGATTGATAGAGTCGGCACAAAACTTACTAAGGTTCGAGCAGAGTTCTTTTTGAAAATCGTTCATCATTTACTCTTAGTGTTTAAGGGCTTCGGTTAAAAGATTTTTAGCAATGATCATGATCATGACTTCATTCGTTCCGGCACCGATTTCATTGAGCTTGTTATCTCTCATCATACGTTCAAGAGGGAACTCGCGAGAGTAACCATAACCACCGTGGAGTTGGATGGCATCCAGTGCAATCTTTGTTGCCATTTTTGGTAACTGAAGTTTTACCGCTGAGGCAAGATTATTTGATCTGTGACCATGATCGTACTCATAACATACTGTATAGAGCATACGTCTCATCGCTTCAGTTTCGGCGTACATCTCAGCAATCATTTTTTGAATCATCTGGAAGTGGGCGAGAGTTTTTCCGAATTGTTTTCTTTCTCCGGCATACTTCACACATTGATCCAGACAGGCCTGAGCAATACCGAGTGAAATTCCTGAAATCGTAATGCGTTCAATTTCAAGATTCTTCATCATGTGAACAGTTGAGTCACCTTCATTGCCAATACGATTTATTCCGGGCACCTTACATTTTTGAAATGAAAGTTCACCAGTAGGGGAAGATCTCATTCCCATTTTGTGAATTTCTTTTGAGACAGAGAATCCTGGTGTGCCTTTTTCGACGAGGAAACTTGTCAGATCTTTTTTGCCAGCACCAGTTCGTGTATATAAATAAACCACGTCAGCATACTGAGCATTGGTGATCCACATTTTGTTTCCGGTAATTTCGTAATCAGAACCCATCTTTACAGCTTTAGTCTGCATCCCGACAGCATCGGAACCGTATTCAGGTTCACTCATACCCATGCAACCGATATGCTCACCAGAAATGAGTTTCGGAAGATATTTGGCTTTTTGTTCAGCAGAAGCATTGTTGTTAATGTTGTTCACGCAAAGAATAGTATGAGCGAGATATGAAAGTGTTGATCCAGCACACGCCTTCCCAAATTCTTCCATCACAATAGTGGCAGCGGTAGCACCCATGCCAGCTCCACCGTAGTCAGGATCAGTAGTAATCCCTAGAAGTCCAAGATCACCCATATGTTTGAAGGCTTTAAGATTGAATGTTTCTTTGTTGTCATGATGTTCAGCAAAGGGAGCAAGTTCGTTTTTAGCGAAGTCGCGACATACTTTTTGAATTTCTTTTTCTTCTGCATTGAAAAACCACATATTTCGTTCCTTTTATTGAGTGCAAAGTGTAGCGGAAAAATCAGTTTTTGGGAAATACAAGCAGGGTAAAAGTGAGCTTGGCATAATTTGATACACTTCGTAGTATTTATTGAGGTAAAATGATCAGGAAAAGCAGATTTTTTGGAGCTTATTTTGAGTATTGAAAACGATCCTGTACGTCCCGGTGAGCAATGGTTTTTTTATTGGAAGACCTCTGCTGCTCTGTGGGAGAGCAAAATTAAACAATTTGCTCCCTCTGAAATTATTTTCATCCCGCTTTATTGGGGTCTTCACGCCGATCAAGGTCAATGGGACTTTGGACAGATTCAACCCGAAAAAGATCTCAAACGACTGACCCATCTTTTGACGCAGCATGGTCGTAAGTTCTGTTGGCTCTTGCCGCTGACACCAGCGCCGTTTCTCCCGAATGGAGGAGTGCCAGCTCAGTCGGCCCGAAATTTAAGTCTTTCAAACAATGGCGTAAGCCTCGCTTCAATCGATAACGAAAATAAACTTCACAAGATGTATTCATTTTTTGATCCGAAAATTTTTCAAGCCTTCAGTTCTTTTCTTGATGGGTTTGGAAGTTTTATTGCAGACAACAAAGTCAAAGCACCTACCTGGGGAGTTCAGTTCAGTTATTTTGAGAGAGCAGAAAGAGTTAGCTTCTTTAAAGATTCGTCAATGATTTTTGAACAAGGTTTCTCTCGTTATCTTAAAAAATCTTTTCCCGAAGGTGTGCAACTGAGCCAACCTTTTGAAGAAGGAAAACTTAAAAATCAATTTCTGGATGAAGTTCAGGGTCTATTTACTTCGATGGCGAGAGAAACCCTTTCTCCATTCTGGGCAGGCGAGAAAATGATTACAGTTCTGGGCTCTGGCCCTCAGGAAACGATAGAGCGGGCGCTTCCATCTGGAAAATCTCAACTTAAATTTTTTAAAGATATTTTTACTCTTTATTCTCATAATCACTTTTTTAGCAGTGTGCTCTTGAATGATGCCGAAAAATCACAACTGATTTCTACTTTTCTTCCTGAACATTTTGGAAATGAGGATATTGAACATCGCTATCATTATCAGATGTATCCGGGCGAGTTGGGCCAGACATTCAGACCTTTCTCCGTCGTTGATATCTTTGGACCAGATGTAAAACTGTTCAAAGAAAATGGTCTTCTTCCTACTCTTAAAAAAGCTCTGCCTTGGACTTATCAAGTTCAGGAAACTCTCGACTTTACTCCTGAAGGGATTGAATCCGGACAGGACCGGGTGAAGTTTTTCCATGCTACAAAGATGGATCGCACACGTTTTAGTCAGATGCTTAAACTCTTTTTAATGGGTCAAAGAATTGTTTTTGATAAGACAGGACTTCATCCAGATCTTGAAAAACGTCTGCAGATTTTTTTCTTGGAGAACAATCTTAAACTTCAATCAGTGAAGTACCTGATTAATATTCAGGTTTGTGAACTTGGTGAAGGTCTTCTGATTTGTCTGGAAGGGGAGGCCCTCAAGGATCAACCAGATCGTAAAAAATTCTGGGATCACATCTTCAATTATCTCAAAATCCAGCATCCGTCTCTGGTCATGGATGATGATGTTTTTTGTCTCTGGCGCATTCGCAGTACAGCACCTACAGAGCTCAATTATTTAGATGTCAGAAGAATTAATCTCTACAATCCCACAAGCTATAAAAAACAAGTCCTTGTTCATACCCAAAAACATTTCGCTTTTCTGAAGATGATTGATCCCTCGAAGGCTACGGCCAAATCGACAACGGAAGGTGTAGAGGTGGAGCTTCTTCCAAACGGGAAAATTGCTCTAGATTTTGGTCACTACGAGGAGAGAAAATGAACGGTTTAACCTTACTTTATAATTTTCAGTCGCCTCAAACTACCGAAGGTGATTTTCGTCCTGCCAGTTACAAAGTGATCTATTTCTTTTCAGAACAAGGCCTGATTGAGCAGTCGACTCTCAGAGAGTTGTGTAAGTCGGTGCCCGATGCCAATTATAACGATCTCACTTTCCTTAACCTGGAAGATCTCAGAGTCTTTGCTCAAAGAGTATCCCAGGAAACCGAATCCTCTGAAGTCAGACTCATGTCTGTTCTGGATTATAATATTGGTCTGGATGGGGCGCCTGATCGAGAGGGATTTCTTTCCATCCTTTCAAAATTCGGGGAAGTTCTTTCAAATGCTCAGGCCAAGAAGAAAGGCTTTCTAGGTAAATTCTTTAACTAGGTGAAATCCGATTTTTCGAAGCAACCTGCTCGGGTATCTCTCCCAGCAATTCTTGCAGTCCCTTCTTCCTCTCAAGATCAGTGGTAACTTAAAGATAAGTTAACCATCTTTTAAGAGGTCTCCATGCGTATTTTTTCGGGTCTGCTACTACTAACAGTCTTGGCTTCGTGCTCATTCTTTGGTCATAAAACGGCAGATCAATCAGCACCTGCGAACAGAAGTGTTGCTCACTACAATGATGTTATTCAGGATATCAGCGTGGTTAAATCCCGCATTGATAAACTCATGAGTAATATTTTTCATTCTTATCTGTTAGGTCAGGTTGCTCTTCAGCAGTTTGATAAACAGCTCGAAAAAAATCCAGTTCAGGCCATGCAACACAACTCATACAGTGAACTTCTCTCTGTCAGATCATATGTTGATCAATTTGAAGAAGATCTCAACGAACTTTATATTAGTCTGATTTTGGTAACAGCACTTCCTAAGTACAGTCCTGATGAGAAAGCGATTGCTCAGGAATCTTTGGACAGTATTGGAAGATTTATGGACGGAATGAGAGGGGAGAGCAAAGAGCTTCCACTCAATCTTAAACCAATGGTTTTATCAAACCTTCGTGAAAAACAAACCGCTCTCTATGAAGTGCTTAAAGCACTTTCAGAAGATCCGTCGGTAACTGAGAACAATCAGGCCACCATTGATACCATTTATAAAAATATGATCCTCCTTCGTGCAACTCGTCTGGCGTTCTATAAGGATCTGGAAAAATACAAAGTTGATCCGAGGGTTATTCAGGCCGCAGTTAAAGAAGAAAGCAAAGAGTCTGATTTCGTAGCACTAAGAGATCAAGTGAAGGCCCTTTCTGTAGAAATGAAAAAGTATATAAAAGAGGCGAGACTTGGTCGCTCAACCAGCAGTGATGCAATTTTGCCTTCATCTGGGGCAACAGGTAACGTAACAGGAAATGGTTATCCGACAAATACATGGTCACTAACTTACGATGATGGTCCCGGTGGCAAAACCAGCCCGACTGTTCTTGAAAATCTCAAGGCCAAGGGGATCCGTGCAACCTTCTTCATGCTCGGAAAACAAGTTGAGGCCCTACCAACTCTGGCAAAAACTATTGCCGATGCTCCTGGACAGGATATGGCCAGTCACTCTTATGATCATGCTCAGTTAACTAAGGTCGGACCTATTGCTCTTGAAAAACAAATTGGCGGAGCCAAGGCGATTCTTGAAGCGAAGCTTGGCAAAAAAATTAAACTCTTCCGCCTTCCTTATGGTGCCGGAGTAGGGGTTGCTTCAGTTCGTGCAAAAATCGCGGCTCACGATATGATTCATATCTTCTGGAACGTTGATACTCTTGATTGGCAGGATAAAAATCCTCAAACAATTTACGAGCGTGCCCTACGTCAGATCAAAGCGACTAAGAGAAATAATGGTATTGTGCTTTTCCACGATATTCACGCTCAGTCTGTTATTGCATCGGCAAAACTGATGGATTACTTCAACCAGACACCAGCGATTAAAGTATGCACAGTTCAGGAAGTGATTGATCAGATTAACCAGTCCTTACCTGAATGTAGAAAAGCTCTTTAAGTTTTAAATTTATTTTCATGACGGGTGTCTAAACTTTAGACACCCTCCTTCAAATTCCGCCCTTACAAGAACTCAATTCTATTCAGTCTATTCGATGGCATTCTTCCTGCAGGAGTATCTGTAATCTATTTAACTGCAACGGAGGTTTCAATGAAATCTATGCACTACGCTCTATTGAGTTTTTCACTTCTTTCACTTTCACCAATGGTTCTTTCCCAGAGCTATTCGGGTTCAGTAGGAGAGTTGAATACAATCTTTGAGCCGCCAATGAACATCAATACAACGATTTGTTCAGTTTATACTGACGAATTATCAAAGAGTATCTGTTCTGATGGTGTGAGTGCTTCACGTTGGATGGCAGAAAAATACGCTGCAGGTGCAGGTAAATATCTTGGATGTCTTGATGGATTCTATCAAGGTGTGTGGGATGGATATAATGCTTCAGTCAACCCAAGTGCAGAAAATACGAAAGAAGCTGAACTCTATGTTAAGGGTGCGGGCTTTAAATCGGCTGGAGATCGTGGACTTTCTAAAGCTCAAGCTGAAGGTCAAACAGAATCAGCTGACCAAATTATTAAACGTTACCGCGCAGTGGTTGGTCTTAACCAACTTCCTAACAAGGAATATGATCTTCCAAAAATTAAGTTCGATGGATTTGATGACGGTTATGAAAATGATGTTCTGGGAGCACGAGCTTCGGAATTTGCTCAGGTTGAAAAACTTGGTTGGGTAACTTCATCTTCATCATTCTCTGATCGAATCGCCGCCAGAAAATCCCTTGAGTATCAAACGGCCAAAGCCAATACATGTGATATCTCTCAAACAATCTTCGGTCGTCGTAGTATGCCAGCTATAACCATCTGGGATTACTTCCGTGCTCGTCGACAAGCAAACTTTGAAAACTATGGTTGGAGAAATCCAGACTGGGCATGGGAAGTGTTTGACCGTGATGAAAAAACTCTTGAGCAGTACCAGACATTTGCTCGTATCGCGAATATTGAAAAAACGGTCAGCCGTGCCGTTAATGACTACGCGTCTCGATTGAAACTTGATGCTGCCGGAAATCCAATCAAAAAACTTGATGCTGCTGGAGCTCCGGTCATCGGTTCTGATGGTCGTCCGGTTTACGAGATGGAGCAGTATATTACGGGTTCTCATCTTGAAACGACAAAGGAGAAGCTTTCACCAACAGAAGTTGCTGCACTACAGGTTTCATACATGAAAGGCTTCAAAGAATCATACGACCGTTATTATGCTAAACAATACGTTTCGAAGTCTTATAACTCAGAAGGTGTTGCTAGCTATAACAATGCTGTGATCGTTGGTCGCGGAATTGGTAAAGAAGTAGCTGGTGAAACAGCAAGAAAAGAAGCTTATAACAAGCTTTATAAAGCTCAGTCAGCTTCAAAATACGCTGAAGAAGTTAAACGAATTTATACAACGAGCTTTGATAAATTGATCAACATTTTCCAAAACAATCCAGTGATTGAATTGAATGAAGTTGTGATCATCGGTAAAGACAAAGATGGAATCTTCCGTCCAGGTGAAGGTCTTAAAACTCAATTCACTGTAACGAACCTTGGTGAAGTTGCAAAAGAATCTTCAATCTCTATGGATAATACGAATGATGTTCTTGCTACTGCAAACGGTTTCTCTTTCGTCGCACCGGTTCTCCAGCAGGTAACTCTTGAATCTTCAATCCTTGGTACAGTTTCAAATAAACTTGAAGCACGTACAGCAGTAAATCTTGGCCTATCTATCAGAAACCCAGGGGATCTGAATGAAGTCGCTAAGTCTTTGGTTGTAAGAAAAGACAAACCCATTATGCTTAACGATTACGCTGAAATTGATTCAGTTAAACCTGAACTTAATTACATCAGCGGTGATTTAAATGTTCTTGTAACAGTTAAAAACCCATCTCCTGATACACAGTCTCCGATTGCTGAAGTAGAAGTTCTGGTAAACGGTCAATCAGTAAGTAAAGCGATTGAGCCTTTATCTGCTAACTCTTTGAGACCAGTACTTGTTCAGTCTCAAAAACTTGATCCTTTGGCCTTGATCATTAACGGTGGATTGTCTGGATCAGTTTTCTCTAAGATTGCTGGTAAAATTGTTCACCGCTCGACATATACAACTTCAATCGGTGTAGACCGTAACACAGCTCTGGTTCAATACTTCGATGCTCTTGCTACTAAAAAGACTTCGAACACGGCATCTGAATCAAAAGCTGACCGTCTTGCAAAATTGAATGGAATGTTTGAAGCAACAGTTAGAGATCAGATAAAAGAGATCAACGTTCGTTGGGAAAAAGAAACTTCTAAAACGATCGTGTACACGATCCAAAATATCTACAACGAATCAAAACGTGCTGGTCGTCTTGATAACGATGCTCAAGCAGCTTTTGATAACTTAGGTAAAGACCTTGCTCGCCAACAGGATATTATCAAAGCGGGTGGTTTCCTTCGCTCAGCTAAGCAGAACAAGAAAGACTTTATTAAAGAACTTCAGAAATTTGCTAAAAACTTAAAAGACTAAAAGAGAAGGCCCCTTACGGGGCCTTTTTTATTCCTAAGCGCCCAAAATTACTGAATTGTAAACTTCTCCACTCTGGTCCTTTCCCCTTGCTAAAACCAGTAACTTCTTCTACTTATATGCCATCATGAAACCAAATTTTTTCGATCTCACTTTTGATGAACTCAAAGCTCTTCTGACTGAGAAGAAACTCACTCCATTTGCGGCCACTCAGATCTATGATTGGGTTTATAAAAAATGGGTTTGGGATCCGGACGAATGGTCAAACGTTTCTAAAGCTGGAAAACAATTCTTCCTAGATGAATACGAAATGACTCTTCCAAAGATTGTTTGGAATGGTCTTTCAAAAGATGGAACGAGAAAATTTTTAGTTAAGATGGTGGATGGTCAGACAGTTGAGACTGTTGCTATTCCTGCTCGTGACCGTCTTACTCTTTGTGTTTCTTCGCAAGTGGGCTGTGCCGTTGGTTGCACTTTCTGTCATACAGCGACTCAAGGGTTGAAACGTCATTTGAAGCCTTCTGAAGTCACTGGTCAGTACCTCGTTGTTCAAAAATGGCTTTTTGAAAATGCTTCTAAAGATGCCAAGCTCACCAACATCGTTTACATGGGGCAGGGTGAACCTCTCCACAATTACGAGAATATGAAAAAGGCGACAGAGATCTTTCTTCATGAACGGGGCTTAGGTCTTGGTCAAAGAAGAATTACTCTTTCAACTTCAGGGCTGGTTCCTTCGATTGAAAAACTCGCCGTGGATTTCCCATCGGTGAATCTTGCTATCTCGCTTCACTCTGCACGTAATGATGTACGTACCGAGATGATGCCGATTAATAAGGTGTATGATCTTGAAAGACTCTTCAAGGCGATTAAGCTTATCCCGCTTAAGGCCCATAGACGTATAACTTACGAGTATCTTCTTGCTGATGGTGTGAATGATACGATGGAAGATGTTGTTGCGCTGGCCGATCTTCTGAATTCAAAAGAATCTAAAATCAATTTGATACCCTTCAACGAATATCCAGGCTCGAAGTACAAACGTCCTTCGGAAGAAAAGATCATGTGGTTTTTGGATCAGATGATTAAGCGTGGGTTTACATGCACCATCCGTACAACGAAGGGGAGTGATATCCTCGCCGCCTGCGGACAGCTTAAATCAGAGTTTGAGAAACTCAACCTGTGGGATAAAAACAAGCCTGTTCTTATTCCTGGTATTGCCAGTAGCGTACTTCAGAATCAGGCTCTCCAATAGGTGCTGCTTTAAGCACGTCTTGTTTTGGAGACTTCTGTTTCTTGATTTTTTCACCAGCTACTGAACGCTGAGCTGCCTCTTGTTCAACACCTTTTTCAACTTTAAAAGTTTCGGCGTCTGAAAGAGATTCTCTCACGATGGGCTCTTTTGCGTGTGAAACGCAAACCCAACAGAGTAATCCAAGAAGAAATACATTTTTAAGCATAACTACCTCATATAGCTCATTGCATCGAGCTGTTACTTTTCTCATCGGAAAATCCATGCAAAACCTTACCCCCTGTGAAATCGCCTTTTTGCGTAAACAGCCTTTATTTAAATTAACCTAATACTGACATGATGTAAGAAGTTTTAGGATGACAATGACTGCATATATTAGGAGGATTAAAGTCAACTATTAGCTGAAGTTATATATGGAGCCCACATGAAGTTTTGGCAACTTATAGCATTCTCAACGACTCTTCTTTTATCCGGCCAGGGTTGGTCTTCGGTAAAAGCGTATTTCAATCAGAACCCAAATACCCAATATACTGACCCTTATCGCAACATTGCTCGTAATGGTGACAACCTTGAGCAGGTCATTCTTGATCAAATCCGCAATGCCAAGAAAAGTGTTTTTGTAGCCGTTCAAGAGCTTCGTTTACCACTTATCGCTTCGGCCCTTATTGAAAAGAAAAAAGCTGGTTTGGATGTTCGAGTTGTTCTCGAGCACGACTATAACTTTACTGTTCTGTCTCAAGCCGATCGCTCAGGGGAAGACGAATATGAAGCGACTAAGCTAAATGAGCTTAGAGCTTTTGTTGACCTGAATCAGAATGGAAAAATCGAAAAAACGGAACTCCAAACTCGTGATGCTATTTACATGCTTCAAGAGGCAAAAGTTCCCATGATGGATGATACGGCCGATGGTTCGAGTGGATCAGGCTTAATGCACCATAAATTCGTTATTGTTGATGAGAAGATCATCGTTACGGGTTCTGCTAACTTCACTATGAGCTGTACCCACGGTGACATGCTTGTTTCTGGATCACGTGGAAATGCCAATTCGATGGTCGTAATCCAGTCTGCGGCAGCAGCTAAAATTTTTGTAGAAGAATATTCACAGATGTGGGGCAGTGGTAAGCGCGGAAACTTTGGTCACAATAAAACCTATCGAGGTCCACAGACGGTAGAAGTTCGTGGCATAAAAATTTCTATTCAGTTTTCTCCGACTTCTGCTCGCTATAACTGGGAAGAATCAGTTAATGGTCTGATGGCTCTCCATCTTGCCAAGGCAACAAAATCTGTGAAAGCGGCTTTATTTGTATTCTCTGATCAAAAACTTGCTAACGTTTTAGAGAAGAGACACCTTGCAGGTGCTGAAGTTGGAATATTGATTGAACCTAAATTTGCTTTTCGTGATTACTCTGAACTGTTAGATGTTCTGGGAATCAGAATGCTTAACGCTAAATGTACTTATGAAGCAGATAACCAAGTTTGGAAAAATCCTATCACTGAAGCTGGTATGGCCATCTCAACAAGAGGTGACGTCCTCCATCATAAATTCGCAGTTATTGATGATAAAACGACCATCGTAGGGTCAGAGAACTGGTCCGATTCGGCCAATTACGTCAATGATGAAACTCTCATGGTCATTCAGGATGAAGGCATTTCTGAGCTGTATGCACAGGAATATGTTCGCATTAAGAAGAGCAGTTTACTCGGACCTTCGGCGAAGATAAAAGCCGAAATCCAACGTCTGGAAGCCGCATGTGCTGACAGAGGATTGTATTTTTAATCCTTAATCCTCCCATTTTATCTAAATTTCGTTATACTTAAGGCTCTGGAAACTTAGGGAAGGAGTTCCTCTTGAGCCGCGAACGATCGAAAGGGATAGTCGGAATATTTGTTCTGGTATCTGTCCTGTTTTTTATTTTTTTAATTTTTGCCTTTTACACTGTGTCTCAGTTGAAAGAATCGAGTTCAATGGGGTCAAGTCTCTTGGACGCTTCTAAAAACGCGGCGATTGCAGTTATCCCCATCGAAAATGAAATTGTTGAATCCAAAAAAATCGTCGAGATGCTTTTTGAAGCTGAAGAAGACAAGGATATCAAAGCGATCATTCTTCGTATTGATTCTCCTGGTGGAGCCGTTGCTCCTACTCAGGAAATTTATGAAGAGGTCAGAAGAATTGATCTCAAAAAACCAATCTATGCTAGTTTTGGTTCGGTAGCAGCTTCGGGTGGTTACTATATTGGTGCTGCTTGCAGAAAAATCTACGCGAACCCTGGAACTCTCACCGGATCAATCGGTGTAATTATGGAGATGGCGGATCTCTCTGAGCTTTTCAAATTTGCGAAGTACAAACCAGAAACAATTAAGGCTGGTCGTTATAAAGATGTTGGGAATCCTGCTCGTCCGATGACGGATGAAGAAAGAGCATTCCTTACGGATCTGCTCGCCGGAACACACAAACAATTTAAAGATGACATCACAGCTGTTCGTCGTGATCGTTTGAAAAAACCTCTTGATGAATTAGCTCAAGGTCAAATCTTCCACGGTTCAGAAGCCAAAGAAGTCGGACTCGTTGATGAAATCGGAAGTCTCTGGCAGGCAGGGCGTGCCATTCACAAAGAATTAAAACTTAAAGGTAAGTTTGCTCTTCGATATATGAAGCCCACTCGCAAGAAATTTTCTCTTTCAGAGCTAATGCAGGATTCTGAAGACTCGATTAATTTCCTAAAAGATAAAGTACAGGCCAAGTCTCGTCCGGCCTATCTTTACCAACCCTAGGACTTAGATGGAATACACCTTCCTCCTAGAGTGGGGAAAAGAACATGTACTTGCTATCGTTGCTGTCGTCATCACGCTGGTGTTTCTCTACCACTATGTTATCGAGCGTGATAAGGCGGTAAGTCTTTCAAAAAAATACCGGAACTCAATTTATGAGGCGCAATCAAAAATTTTTTTGAATGCGACTCAGTACCTGATTGAAGGGAATAAAGACCTCGCGATTAAAGAATTTTTGAATGCGGTTGATCTGAATCGTGAAACCATTGATACCTATTTTGCTCTCGGTGGTCTCTTCCGTTCAAATGGTGAGATTGAAAAAGCAATTTCAATTCACCGCTCGCTGATTGCTCGTGAAAGTATTTCTGAATCAACCCGTCTTCAGGCCCTCAAAGAACTGGCCATGGATTTTGATAAGGGTGGCTTCATTGATAAGGCGATTGAGACTTACAAAGATGTTCTGAAAATTAATCGTGATCAGCAGGATGTGATTCATTCTTTGTGCCGGATCTATGAAGATATCGAAGATTGGGATCAGGCCTACAATTATCGAATTATGCTTTCGAAAGTAGGTCAGGAAAATCAATCTGAAACTATTTCACATATCCTTGTTCAAAAAGCCAAGGCCCTCTTCGAACAAGGTCAGTTTAAAGTTTGCGCTGAAGAGTTGGAAGATGCTTTCAGATTCGCTCCTTCAGTATCAGCTAAAATTTTACGCTTACGTTTGTTTCTGGTTCTGGGAAAAATGGACGATGCTAAAGGTCTTCTGCTAGAACTCTTAAAGGAGCATCCGATGTATGCGACCTTTATTTTTGGTTCAATGGAAGTCTTCAATGTGAAACTTCCTCAAAAAGAAGAGTATCAAATTCGTCTTCAGCAATTAAAAGAATACTTCTTAGGTCTTAATGACCTTGATCTCATGAGTTCTCCGTCGGTCATCCTTTCAAAGATTCGTCTTTTAAAAGATCAACAAAAGACAGGGGATGCTTTTGATTTGCTCGACGGATGGATGAAAAATCATGGTCACAGTGATGTCCTGAAAGTTGAGTACATTAAAATTCTGATTGAAGTAGGAAAAGTCGAAGAGGCCCTTCATCACACGAAAGGTCTTCTCAATAATCTTCATAGTTCACTGACCCGCCACTACTGTTCGCAATGTGGATATAATTCCGATGAAATTTTCTGGCGCTGCCCTCAATGTCATAATTGGGAGACCATTCAATTCAGATGGAAGGTTTAGTATGTGGATTATTTTCCTTCTAACTTCACTTTTCTCCTTTGCCGAAACGGCTTCAACTGACGAGAAGGTTGTCGGCATTTTCTATATGAAACCCATGTTCGGTCATGTCCACCAGTCATCGGTACGAACATCGGCCAGTCTCACAACGATTCAATGTGCCCACCCAGTGAAAGTCATCGAATCATCCAAGGTTTCTATTTCTCCTGAATGGGCCTACGTTCAGGTCGCTGATTACCACGGATTTATTTTAAAAGAATACCTCTCAGAAAAAAGACCTGAATGTTTTCAGGGAAAATATCCTAAGTTCTTTGATGGGCTAAATCTGGATTTATCAGAGTTATATTATTGGGGACGTCTTTATGACCACTACACTCATGGCGAAACTCGCGTTCATTAGTACCTTGCTCATGACAGTGCTAAATAGCCAGGCCCAAACAGGCAAGCTCCAGGAAGAAAAGGAGCTCGAGGTCGTTAATTTTAAAAGTATTAAAAAAGTACTGGAACAGGATGGCCTTTCAAAAGAAGCTCAGGATAAAAAGAAACAAGTCGTTCAGATGAAAAAAGTTCAGAATGTAGTTGAGGCCTCTCGCTACATGTACCCCACTCAGGAGGAGATGTGGATTTTCCTCTCTGAATACTGGCTTATTAAAAATGCTCAAATTTTAGGATGGGATTTTGAAAAACCAGATTATGGTCTGGAAAAATCTTTTAAAACAATGCTTGAAGGCTTGGGCTTTTATCAAAAGAAATTTAAAATTCTTCTATTGAATTCACCAACAGTTGTTCGCGCGACCCTTCCAACGTCCAGTAATGAATTTATCGTTCTCATCTCTGTTCCTTTTATCCGGTCTCTTGATTTGTCGAAACTTGAAATTTCACTCCTACTTCTGGAAGATTTCTTCCGAAATGAAGCTGGTTATTTCAAAGAAGCAGTAGCTTCAGAAAAACTTAAAAAATTATCTGGAACTAATTTTCAAGCGGGCGGGGTAGATCTCTCTTTGATTCAGGAGATGATGAAAAACTACGATAAACAAATTAATCAGAAAGGTTTTACCTTTCAACAGCAATTTGAAATTACCAAAAAAATGGATGCTTTCCTTAAGGTCAATCCAGAGCTTTGGAATGGTTACTTCAGGATGCTGGGGAAGATTGATCGATTCACTAAGGCCAATCATCAGTACAAAGATTATATAAGGCTCTATCCGTCTCCAGAGATGCAGCTGAAGTGGTTGAGCCCGGAAGAGAAAGCTCTTTAAATGAATCTGCCTAAAGGGTCTAACACCCTCTTAATCCAAAATATTAAGTATTTCTCTTTCTACCAGCTTATCTATGTCGTGTTGGTTGTGATCCTGAGCTCTATTGGTGCCTTCTTTCACTTTCTACTCGATCATGAAATCAGCATTGTCGAAGCTTGGCTGCACAACAATCACTGGGAAATTCTGATCACTGCGAAACTTGCTTCGCTCTTTGTGATTAGTCATTGGTTTAAGATCCGTTTGTATCAATTAAAATCTGTCAGACAACTGATTCAAGAATTTGTTCATTTTCCAGAGTCAAAAGCTGTTGTGGTGGCGCTATTTATGGTGATCAGTTACCTGACTTTAGGCAAGGCGACTTTTTCCAGCCAGAACGTGGGTTACTGGTATTATCAAATCGCTTCATTTCTGGGTCTTTTTATTTTCTTTGGGATTGAATTCATCATGATTGCTTATCTCGATGACATTCTTAACAAAAAAGCTGAACCAGATCGTTTGATTCTGGGTTTCGCTTATACCGTGGTTTTCACCGGGGCCTTTCGTTTGAGTGTGCCTGATTATTATGGACTCATGCCCTACGTAGTACTTTGTTACTCGTCTCTGTTGTATCTGAGCGGAAAATCATTTAAGAGCTGGAGTAATGTTGTTTGCTTCTTACTTCTGTTTGTTGCCCCTATGGGCTCATTCTTCGGACTTGATCCCGTTTGGGGAGATGACTTTTCTCCTTTCAAAGTGGACAAGAAACTCAATCTGGGTTTTCTAGCTGTAATTTGGATGATATCTTTTTTCTATTATAAATACAGGGATCAACTGATCAATTCGGCCCGTAAATTAATACGGTGAGGTAACTTAAATGCACGGCTTAAACATGTGGCAACTTCTTTGGGAATCTGGCGTCGTTGTAAAAATGGTGCTTATCCTCTTACTTTTAGCTTCTATCTTTTCTTGGACAATTATTATCCAGAAGTTCAAAGAGCTTAAAGCTATCTCTGAAGCCAATGAGAAGTTTCATGCTTTCTTTAAAACAAGCAATTCAATTTCTGAAATTCACCGTGAGGCAACTGAGCACCACAACTCAACGATGAGTACTATGTTTAAGAAAGGTTACGATGAATTAAATAAGGTAAGTGAAAAACTCAGTACTACTGGTGGGAAAGTGCAGATTGCCACTCACTTTGCAACTCACGGATTCCAACCTTTAGAGCGCGCACTTAAGACTGGTTACAACGCTGCAAATGAAAAAATGGATATGAGAGTTTCAACTCTTGCTTCTATCGGATCTATTTCTCCTTTCATTGGTCTTTTCGGAACAGTATGGGGAATCATCGATGCTTTCTCTGGTCTCGCTCAAGGAGGCGGAAGTATTGAAGCTGTGGCTCCTGGTATCGCAGAAGCACTTATAGCAACAGCGATTGGTCTGGCCGCTGCTATTCCGGCCGTTTGGTTTTTTAACTTCTTTAACAACACCATCACACGTATTAACTCTCAGATGGAATCCTTTTCTCAGGAGTTCCTTAACCTCGTAGAACGATCAATCCTCATTAAGAAGGACTAAGTCATGGGCATGGGAATGGGCGGAAATAAAAAAGGTCCCGTATCAGATATCAACGTTACTCCGCTGGTGGACGTCATGTTGGTTCTTCTGGTGATCTTTATGGTGACAGCACCGATGCTTTTTAGCGGCATTGATTTGAAACTTCCGAAAACACAAAAAGTTCATAATCTAGGTCTCAAGCCTGAACTTGTGATCCTCTCGATCACCGATGCCGAGCAATACTTCATTGGAAAGAACATGGTCACGGCGAAGGATCTTATTCCTTCAATTCTTAAACAGTTTAAAAAAAGTAATACTGACGTTCTCTATCTTCGCGCTGACTATAATCTCAGATATGAGAAAGTCGCCAAACTCATGGCCAATCTTAAAAAGGCCGGCGTGAGCAATATTGCTCTCGTAACAGAGGTGGAGAAGTAATTAAGTCATGAGTACGAGCACCATAGATCGTGATTTTAACAAGAATTTTCTCATCTCATTAGGGATGCACGCCCTTATTGCGATTCTTGCGGTTCTCGGTGGCAAAGTGATTTCAACTGTCTTTAAAAATGATGACGTAGAAATCATCCGCTCAGCCGTTAGAGTTGATGTTGTGGGGATGCCTAAGTTCACTGTTCAAGAACTAAAAGCCATGCAAAAAGAAGCACCAAGACCTAATGAGCCTGAAGTCGCTGTTGGTAAAAAAGAAGAAACTAAGGTTGAAACCGAAGACGTTATCAAAAAAGACGATCTGGTTATCCAGAAAGAATCGAAGAAAAAGAATAAGGCCTCTTTCCTAAGCCTTCTAAACGAAGCTTCCAATAAAAAAGTTGAAGCTAAGGAACAGAAGAAAGGCAAGGCAGACGGTAAAGATAACAAAAATCTTGAAGCTCTGGTTCTCGAAGGAAACAGACTCTCAAGTGGTACTGCCATCGTAGGTGAGTATTCGGATCAGTCCAACTCTGCCATCGGGATTTATGGTCAGACGGTACTGGATAACACCCGCAGGTTTTGGAAACTTCCAAGTTACCTCAAAGAAATGAATCTTGCCTGTCAGATCCGGGTTTATCTCTCGTCTTCTGGCTCTATCTTGAAATTAGATTTACACAAATCATCCGGTAACTCGGAATATGATGCAAAAGCTGAAAAAGCCGTCCGTGATGCGGCCCCGTTTGTTAAGCCTGATGCAGAACTTGCACCTCGACTTGCTAACTCAGGTCTCATCCTTGCTTTCCCTTTATAGAGGTATTTATGACTAAGATCTTTTTTTTGATTTCAGTTCTCTTCTCATTCTCTATCTTTGCTCAGACGGATGCGACGGCAACTAAGGTTGATTCGACAGTTCCCGTTTTTGCGGTGGGAGAAGCAGAACTTGAAAAAGATAAATTTGTTATTGATGATCCAGAAAACGGAAGTCTTTCAGGTTCACAGAAGTCTTTAAGTTTAGAACTTATCGATATCCTTAAAAACGATTTCGTTTTCTACAAACATAAATTCAATACTGTTGATTACTCCGAGAAAGGAAAGAATTCTTACTCAAATCCCGCCTTAGAAAAATGGCAGGCGGGTGGAGTGACTTACTTTGTGGCCTCTCAGATGAAAAGCTCAGGGTCGGGGATCGAAGCCAAATTTAAGGCCTTCAGTGTAACTTCTAAAAAAGAAATCTTTGCTGCCAGCTTTAATGTTGATCAGGTAAATCTTCGTCAGCGCTCTCACCAGATTGCCGACCAGATCTACCGTGCCGTGACAGGAAAACCTTCGATCTTTAATTCGAAGATTGTTTTTGTTTCAGACCGTTCATCAACAAAAAAAGAAACGATGAAGGAGCTCTACATTATGGACTTTGATGGTCGGAGAGTGGAGCGCTTAACGAACTTCAACTCGATGGTGATCTCTCCTTCAGTAGCTCCTGATAACTCAAAGATCATGTTTTCTGTCATCGCTGCTCACCGTGAAGTTTCAAGAAATAAAGTTAGAACAATTAAAAATATCGATCTCAAAACTTTTGATCTTGCGACTAAGAAGATCTCGACAATTTCTGATCGTCCGGGAATTAACTCTGGAGCTATCTTCTCAGCTCGCGGAAACGTGATTTACCTCACACTTTCTTATACGGGTAATGCAGATATCTACGAGATGAATCTCGCTACCGGCGCTCTTAGAAAGGTCACTACTCATTACGGTGATGATGTGGATCCTTCTATTAATAGAGAAGGCACACTCATGACCTTCCTTTCAAACCGCGCCGGCCGAGCTCACATCTACACAATGGATCCCAACGGAACAGAGAAGGGTGTAGACCGTATTTCTTTCGTGGGTCAGTTCAACGCTACTCCGCGCTTCTCTCCAGATGGCAAAGAAATCGTTTTCACTTCATGGGTGGATAATGGCTTTGATATCTACCGCATTGACTCAGCAGGGAAGAATCTTGTGCGTCTCTCGAAGGATTTCGGATCGAATGAGGAACCTGTCTTCTCACCAGACGGAGAATTCATTGTTTTTACTTCTAAACGTGTGATTTCAAGGAAGAAAGCTGTTCAGGATGTCTATATCATGAACAGAGAGGGTGAAATCATGGGTCAGTTGACTCAAGACTTCGGCCGCTGCTTCTCTCCGCAGTGGACTAACATATTGAAATAATAGCCAAACTTGAGGATAAATTAAACACCGCACCAAAATAGTCTTGTAAAAAATTCAGACAAATTGTAAGATGTTCCTACTAACGCACTGTGTAAATTTTAAGCAATTAAAAGTAAACATGTATAAAGGGGACTCTATGAAAACGGCTCTTAACCAAAACGAACTAGCTACTCTTTCAACAGTTCTTCTCTCGAACCTTGATGAAACAGTATTCTTCTCAAAGCTTTCTGGCTTCGTTCAAGAGATGACTGGAGAGCATAAAGTCCTTGGTTTCGAAGTTCTTTCAGATGGTTGTACTCGTCTGATCTCAGAGAATGGTCAAGCTTTAAGCACTGCCAAATTATTAAACAAAGGCCAAGGTCTTTCTGGATACGTAGCTCGTATGAAAAGAGCTTACTACTCTAACTCTGTTAAACGTGACCCTATCGCTTCTACTGGTGTTCAAGGTGCAGAAATTGAATCTGAACTTTGTCTTCCAATCATGATCGATGGAAACGTTATTGGTACAATCAACGTTCAATCAATGAAAAAAGATCGTAACTTCGGCGAAGTAGATATCGCGATGATTAACGATATCCTTATGCAACTTCAGTCTCCGATCCGTAACATGCACCTCTACCTTATGGCCAAAAACCTTAACCGTGAGTTGCAAACTAAAATTGAAGCTAAAGAAAAAGAACTTTCTAACCGTGTTGAAATTCAAGTTTCAAAAAACTTTGATGATAACTCTCAGATGATCGGTCTTTCGAAAAATTTCCTGGAAGTTGTTCAAATGGCGAAGAAAGTTGCTTCTCAAGACTTTCCGATCCTTCTTGAAGGTGCTCACGGTGTAGGTAAGAAGATTCTTGCTAAAAAAATTCACTCTTGGTCAGGTCGTAAAGGTGGATGTGTTGTAGCTTCATGCTCAGCACTTAATGAATCACAACTTGATCGCGAAATTTTCAGTTCAAAAGGTCTTCTTGTTCAGTCTAACGGCGGAACATTGATTATCGATGATATCGGTAACACTACTCACCACATCCAAGCTAAAATTCTTCGCGCACTAATTGCTGGAGAAATGATCACTTCGGATACTGAAGAAAAAATCGCTCTTAACGTTCGTATGATCGCAACGTCAAAAGTTGGTCTTAAGCAATTGGTTGAAGAAGGTAAATTTAAAGAAGAATTGTTCTACAGACTTAATACGATCGCTCTTAAAATCCCGGCGCTGAAAGAGCGTCAAGATGATATTAAAGTTATGGCAGAGTTTTTCCTTAACCTTGGTAAGTCTCAGTCTAAAGTCTTAACTTCAGGCGCGATCGAGAAATTGACTTCATACTTCTGGCCAGGTAACGCTCACGAGTTGAAAAACATCATGGAGCGCACACATATCCTTACTGACGGTCAGTACATTGAAGCAGGTCACCTTCCTGAGTTCGCCCAAGAAGTGAAAGTAGAAAAAGTTGAAGCTCCGGTTAAATATATTGAGTTCACTCTTTTTGATCTTGAGAAAAAACACATTATCGACACACTTGATCATTTGAGTGGGAACAAGACTCGCGCAGCTAAAGCCCTTGGAATTACTGTTAAAACGCTTTATAACAAACTTCACAGCTACGGCATGATTGAAGCTCGCGAGCAGTAAGATTCCAGTCTTTAATTGAAGAGTTAGGTAGAAAAACGTAAAATGCTAATACCAGGAGACCTTTATGTCTAAGATAGTAACACCAGTAACCGACGATAAAACAGTAGTTCCGGAAGTGATGACGATTAAAAACTTCCGCAGTAACGGCGATATTGAAAATTTTTACCGCTACATCCATGAAAATGGTCTACGTCGCGAAGCCTTTATGATGATGGAATATGCTATATCTAAAGTGGCTAAAGCACGCAAAGGTAAACGTTCTAAAACTTTACAGTAAAATTTAAGTATCGAATCTCTTGGGCCCATGGTTGGGCCCAAGATTCTTTTCAGGAAACATGGAAGTACTTTCAAAAACAAAAATCATCTTTGATCCTCTTTATGGTTTTATCCATCTCACAAATCTAGAATGGGAAATTATCCATACTCCCTTTTATCAACGTCTTCGTTGGATTAAGCAGTTAGGTTTTACCTTTTATACTTTTCCTGGTGCTGAACATTCCCGTTACGGACATTCAATAGGTGTGATGTTTAACGCTCATAAAATTCTACAGCGTTTAGAAAGATCAGTCCCCGATCAGGATCTCTTTGATGATGCTATTCAGTCTCCAAATAAGGCCTTCCATCAAAGTATACGTTTAGCGGCACTCTTGCATGATCTGGGAACTTTTATGTTCTCGCATACAACAGAGATGGCCTACATCCGTTATGGTGACACGACCAATGAGAAAAACGGTAAAGGCCATCCGGACGATCACGAGCATCTGGGTTCATATATTATTAAAAATACTGATTACGAGGGTGGAATCACTTACATCCTCAAAAAATATCGTCTTGATCCACAGAAAATTTCAAACCTCGTGAAGGGGATTGATCCTAACGTTCTCGCCAATCAGATTCTTCACTCTGAAATTGATTGCGATCGTATGGATTATCTTTTGCGGGATGCTCATTACTCTGGAATTAAGTACGGCACTTATGATCGAGATTATCTTCTTCATCACTTCCGTATCGCCAACATTTCGGGTCAGGAAGTTTTAACCATCAATCATAATGCTCTTCACGCTGTGGAAGACTTTTTGATGGCGCGCTTTGCGTGGTACTCGCAAGTTGTGAGATCAGCTCGTGGCGCTCGTTTTGATGCAATTGCCGAAGAACTTTGTTTCTATATGCTCGAAAAAGGTAAGATTTATACTTACTCACAACTCATGGATATGATCGCCAATGATCCGGTGAAATTTTATACCTTCAACGATACTTATTTTATGGACCGTGTTCATCACTTTTACTCAGACGGTTCGTTTGATAAAAACCCTCGCATCAAAGATCTTGCGTTCTGTCTATTGTTTGGAAAAGCTCCACGCACGGTGAAGTGCGAAGAATTCAAGCAACGAATCCTGAATCAAGATGAAGATCATGTGTACGAAAAGATCGTTAAAAAAGCTGAAGACAAGGTCAAAGAGATTAAGGACATTCTGAAGAAGAAGGGTTCTGATAAGGATTGGATTGTGGTGGATCTTCCGAAGAAGAACATCATTTTTGTGAAATCCCGCAAAAAAGTTGTTAAGTCTAAAACGAATGAAAATCTCCTTCTCGAGCGAGATCCTGCTAAAATTCTCATGGACAACGGTGACGTGAAGCTTTTGGGTGACGTGGAAAATTCAATTATCAGCAATTTGCAGGATAAATTTAACTTCGTTCCCAACGTCTATTGTTCTGACTCGGCCTATGAACTTTTGAAGTCTGAAGGGATTATTACCGGATAGATTTTGACAGGTTTTTGGGGCGGCCCTAAGGCTTTACTTTCTCACCGCCAACTCGGTACAATGTTTGCATTACGTTATTATGGGAACCATGATGGCTCCCACAGTTTAAGGCAGGTTTCACGGATGTTAACCGGTCGCAGTCTCCCTCAACAGGGAACATTAAAGCATCAGAATTACTTGTTCCACCTCGACAATATGTCGGTGGAATATGGTTCACTAAAAGCACTCAAATCAGTTCAACTGACTATTTACCCCGGTGAAATTTTGTTCGTAACTGGCCCTTCTGGTGCCGGAAAGACCTCACTTTTAAGTGTTTTGGGTGGCCACCTTGAGCCCACCTCAGGCAAAGCTATTCTGCCACATCAGCGTTCATCAAAACATTTTGTCGCTTCTGTTTTCCAGGATCTGCGTCTTATGCAGAAAAAATCCTGTGAAGAAAATATGTTCATGGCCTATGACGGGGCCATCTATAATTCGAAAAATGATTTTTATAAAGAGATGGAAGAACTTTGTCGTCTGCTCCAGGTTTACGATCACATGGATCGTAAAATCGAAGACTGCAATGGTGGGATGAAACAAAAGGTTGCGATGATTCGCGCCCTTCTTTCACGTCCGACAGCTATTCTCGCTGATGAGCCTACGGCTTCTCTGGATAAAGACAATTCATACCGTCTGTTTGAAGTTTTGAATCACTACAATCACAAGAAAGGTCTGACACTCGTTTGGGCCACTCACAATAAAGAACTCATTAAGCAGTTCCCGGGCAAGATCGCTCATCTCGATGCTGGTCGCCTGGTTTATTCGGGGCACGCATGTTTTATTTAAAAGAATTTTTCAAATCTCTCGGAGAATCTCTCTTCCGTGGATTTTTCTTTTTCCTGTTCTCATGCCTTCTGGCCTTCAGTCTCACTCACAGAACGTGGATCACTCAAACTATTGCGAAGGTGAGTCCTGAGAAAATGGTGAACCCATACTTCGTAGCTGTGGTAGATGGCTCGGTTGATTCGCTTAAGATGAAAGAAATCATCAATAAGCTTCCTGGTGTCGTGAACATTAACGATAAAGAAACTGAAAGAAGTAAGTCAAAACTTGCGGCCTTGATTCAGTCTCTCGGAACTGATTATTCTTTAAATGCAGATATGCTGAACTTCAGATCTCTCAGAATCGTGATGAACCCGGCCCTCTCGCAAGAGAGTCTGCAATTTGTCAGAGAACAAGTCGTGAAGATGGGTGGTAAAGAACATGTGACAGCAACTGATGTAAAATATCCTGAAGTCACAAGTGTTATGAAGGCCCATCCATTTTATGAATTTTTAGGTAAGGCCGGCGACTGGGGAATAGTGGGGATTATAACTCTGTTATGGGTCACTTCTTACTGGCTCTGTTATGATGTCTTCCGTTCTCGCTCTTATCTGATTGAAAAGTTTCAACGTAAGAAACTAGTTGCTGCAAAAAGCATAGCCTCGGGTCTTGGTTTAGTGGTGATAGTTTTTAGCGCACTGGGCGTCCTCGATGGAACACTTAAATTCTTTGATATAATCTTGCTCCTGATGGTCTTCTCAGTTTTCTGGACTTTTTCAATGCAAGAATGGAGATGGAAATCAACTTTATGAAATGGTTGCTTCCTCTAAGCCTTCTCATTTCGTTCTCTGCTTTCTCGTCTGTCCCTAAAAAGGCAAACGATGATCTCGCTCGCTATCGTTCTGAAGTTGTCGAAATGGGAGCAAGACTCTCAACTCTTGAAAAAGAAATCGGCAGCAAAAATAATCTTTATCTTTCAAGTATTGAACAAATCAAACAATTCGAAAGCGATGTTAAAATCTATCGCGATCAGTTACATGAGATCCGCAAACAAGTCGGGGACGCTCAAAGAGAAAATAAACGTATTCTCACCAGCTACCTGACAGAAAGCGAAAATGAATCAACGGAAGCTTGGCAACGTCAGATTCATCTTGAACTGCTCAAACAGGCCCAGAACAAACTCAAAAATAAAGAGCAAGAACTCATTACATTTGATGCCAAGGTCGCTGAGTTTGACCAAAAGCTTGCCTCACTTCGCAATAACGAAGAAGAGCTTTCTGATGTGATCTCAGAGCTTGAGGCGCGGAAGAAAGTTGCCATGGAAAAATACATGGCGCGAGTACAGGATAAAAAGAAAATTGAATCAACAGTTCAAAAGCAAAAACTTGCCACCAAACTGGCCGTTATCAAAAAAGAATTCAGCAAGGCCCCGATTGTCGAAACCAAGCCTGATCGCTTGTTTGCTAATCCCGTTGAAGATTATCTGACTTATACCACCAGTCCTAAGGGTGTGACGTTTAAATACCAATCGATCCAACCGGTGAAGGCCGTAGGCGAGGGGAAAGTGGTTTTTGCAGGAGATCTGGCCAGCTACGGTCAAGTAGTACTGATCGATCACGGAAAAGATCTACGCACAGTACTTTTGGGTAAGATGAATATCAAAGTAAAGAAGAACGATACTGTTAATCACGGAGACGTTCTCGCCTACACCATCAATGACTCGAAAGAAGCTCAAAATCTCTACTTCGAAGTCCGCAAGAAAAACACCGCACAAAACACTATTTTGTGGTTAGAGAGCCGTGGAGTGAGTAAAATCTAAGACGATCAAAAGTCTAGGGAGAACTCATGTCCATTCGCTCATTATCATACCTTCTGGTCATGATTAGTTTCAACACGTACGCTCAACCTGTAAAAATTCCGATGGCCCCGGCGCCTAAGCTTACCGAAAACCGGTCGCGCTTTGAACAGCTGGAACTCTTCAATAAAGTTCTTTATCTGATTGAGACTCAGTACTACCGTCCAGTTAGTACTGAAATTTTGATCGAAGGTGCTCTCAAAGGAATGATGGAAACACTTGATCCCCATTCAGCTTTTTTGAACAAAGATTATTTTGAAAAAATGCAAAATGATACTCAAGGTGAGTTCGGTGGTCTTGGTCTGGAAGTGACTCAAAAAGATAATGTTATTTATATCGTTACACCTATTGATGATACTCCCGCCTTCCGTGCAGGAATTCTTCCCAAAGATAAACTGGTCGAGATTAACCACGAGCCAATTGTTGGTCTTCCTCTTGAGCAGGCGATGGAAAGAATGCGTGGAAATGTTGGCGAGAAAATTAATCTTGGTATCATCCGTGATGGGTATGAAGGGATTAAACGCTTCACGCTTAAACGTGAGGTGATCAAGATCAAATCAGTAAAGTCTGAACTTGTTCAGGATCGTTATGCCTACATTCGTTTAACTCAGTTTCAAAAACGTTCTTCAGATTCAGTAGAAGAAGCTCTTCATAAAACTAAAAAATCTGCTGAAAAACATGGTGGACTCTCTGGAATCATTTTGGATCTCAGATCTAATCCGGGTGGGCTTCTTGATCAAGCCGTAGATGTTTCATCCATTTTCTTGAAAGAGGGAATTGTTGTATCTACTGAAGCTCGCGATCCACAGAACAAAGATATTCGCTACGTGAAAAAATCTGGTTTCAAAGATCTCTCAACTCCTATGGTTGTCCTAATTAACGGAGCCTCAGCATCTGCTTCTGAAATTGTCGCTGCTGCCCTTCAGGATTATAAACGTGCCGTGATTATGGGTTCTCAATCTTTTGGTAAAGGTTCAGTTCAAACTATCGCTCAGCTTGATAAGAGTACTGGCGTAAAACTCACGATTGCTCAGTATATGACTCCTCAAAATCGCAAAATTCAGGCGGTAGGAGTCACTCCTGATATCCAGATCGAAGAGGGTCCGACAAATCCGGGTGAGAAGAAAGAAGATCGCTACCTACGTGAAAAAGATCTCAAAAATCATTTAACCGCGACCATTGAGACTGATGCTGAGAAGAAAGAACGCGAAGCCATTGAAAGGGCCTATCGACAGAAACGCATCGAAGAGATGGAGCATTCTAAGGCTCAGGCAAAAATCAAAGATAAAGAGAAAGAAAAACCTAAAGATGAAGAAATGTTTAAAACATTTAAGGCCAATGACGATTACCAGGTCACGCAAGCGATCAAGTATCTCAAGGGCGTAAATGTTTTTGAAACCATCAATAAAACAAAATAATGCAGGGATTTAAAGCTGCCACCGTTTCAGATCTTGTTTCATCCATCAAGAACACTCTTGAGGATCAGTTTGGTGAAGTTATGGTACAGGGAGAGGTCACAAACCTTTCCCCATCGGCGGCAGGACACTGGTACTTCACTCTCTCAGACGAGAATGCCTCCATCTCATGCGCTCTTTTTAAAATGGATGCTCTTCGCAATCCATTGATTCGAACTCTCAAAGACGGCGATAAAATTGTGCTCTTGGGGCCAGTGAGCGTATATCAAAAGCGAGGAACTTTCCAAGTTTTAGCAAAACGAATCATGCCGGCCGGAGAAGGTCAGCTCAAGCTTCAGTTTGAACGACTGAAGGCAAAGCTTTCTCAGGAAGGGTACTTTGATCTCGAAAGAAAGAAACCCATTCCTCAATTTCCGAAACGAATTGCCGTGATAACGGCCGAACATGGTGCTGCTCTTCAGGATTTTCTCAATGTTTTAAAAAGACGCTCCCTATGGATGGATGTGGTTATCATTCCCGCCGTTGTCCAGGGTGATACTTCTGCCAAGTCTTTATTGAGTGCTTTGATCAAAGCGCAAAATCTCGAAGGTGTCGATGTTATTGTTCTGACCCGCGGTGGAGGAAGCTTAGAAGATCTTTGGTCTTTTAATGATGAAAGCCTCGTGAAGGCAATTTCCGCCTGTAACATTCCCGTCATCAGTGCTGTTGGACACGAAGTGGATTATTCTCTTTGTGACTATGTCGCCGATCATCGTTCAGAAACTCCAACAGCTGCTGCTGAGACTCTCTCGCAGCCTCAAACTGAACTCGCTGGGAGAATTCAATACTGTCAGTCCCATTTGAAAGGAAATCTTTTTAAGGCCTATCAGGAAGTGCAACTTCTGATTCATAAATTTCATCCTCTTGAAATGCTCAATATGATGAAACAGAAGGTACAGAAGGCCGAGAAGCGTTTACTCGCCTTCAATCTTATGGAAAGAGCACCAGAGCTGATTGGGCATCAGGAAGCTTCTCAAAAACTTGATGAATACTTTATGCGCTTGAATCACTCGACTCAAATTCAAACTCAGGGAGTGAGAGAAAAACTCAAACGATTTGAACAAGTTCTTTCAGCTCTAAATCCAAAGAAGGTTTTAGAGCGGGGTTATAGTTATGCCGAGGGCCAGGGTGGGGAAGTCATCACTTCGCTCAAGCAGTTTAACAAGTTAACTCCCTACGAGAAGTTGAAACTCACCTTCCACGATGGTACCGGGACCGTTACAAAGGAATCGTAATGAAATTTTTTATCAGCATGGCAGCTTTTTTCATATTCAGTGCCTGTGCCCAAACTAAATCTGCCCATTCAGGTCATACGATTTCTCCGGGTGAAATCAGGATTGTCGAATTTCCTAAGGCCGCAAATTCCAAAGTTTTTTGTCGCGATCTGGAAGTTAAATCTGCTGTGGTTGAGAATCAGATCAGAGTCGTGGTGGTCGATAGTTATTTTTCTGATCTCTCACCATTTGCTTGTCGTTTGGACTCTAATGGCAAGACAGTCTCAGAGATAAAATTTACCGTGGAAAAGCGGGAGTATAAAGCTGAGCGTCTCAAAGTTGATCAAAAGAAAATTAAGCTCGCTAAAAAAGATGAAGAACGCGTTTGGAGAGAGCAGAAGGTTCTGGATAAAATTTACGCTTCTTCAGTTTCCGAATTCTTTTTTAAAGAAGGCTTCATGGAGCCTATGACTTCTTTTGTGACAAGTATATACGGTACTAAAAGAATTTATAATAATCATAAGCATGGTCAGCATCTTGGTATTGACTATCGAGCTGCTATCGGCGAAAAAGTTCCTGCCGCAGGATCTGGCAAAATTGTTTTCTCGGGTGATCTTTTTTATACTGGCTGGACAGTCATTATTGATCACGGCATGGATATTTTCACAGTGTATGGTCACCTTTCTAAAACTTTAGTTAAAGATGGCCAACCAATTAAGCGTGGCGATCTCATCGGACTTTCCGGTGCAACAGGAAGAGTTTCAGGTCCTCACTTACATTGGGGAGTCAAAATCCAAGGCCAATACATGGATGGCATAAGTGTCATCGCAGAAACTAAGAAAATATTTAAGGAATAATGAATTCAGATTTTTCGGGATATGTAACATTCAGAATTGATCCTTCGTTATCAGGCGACGTAAGACGCCTCCTTGATGGCGTTCTTATTGAATTCAAAAACTCTGAAATTTTAGAACTCAAAGAATGGTATCCCACAGACTCAGGTCGCCTTACCGTAGACTTTATTTCAGAAAACTCCCTTCACTTGCTCAAGATGGGCTCTCATTTAAAATTCTGTGTTCTGGATCAGAATCAGGGACTATTTAGTTACGGTCAAAATCTCGAGAGCTCCGGCATTGATGCAGTTCTAGATGCATTAGTGGATTTTAATCAGCTTGTGCGACTTATTCAGCCTTCACTTCAGGGTATTATGAGTGGACAGGAAACTTCCCTCACGACTGTTGGGATAAAGAATCTTCGAAAAGTAGAATCACGGGCACGGATTTTGACTCAGAAAGCCTCTGCAACCAGTGACAGCATGACTTCTGAATCACTGCTGGCCTATGCTCAGGCATTGGTTGATCTTGAAAAAGAGATGATTCACTCGGATGATATTTCCAAACTGGAAAAAATTCTCAGACATTTCTTAAAAAATAATATTGAAAAAACAAAGTTCCAGTTCTTTACGCCGGATAAAACCTGGGCAATTGAAACATCTAAAAACTTTCTTGCACTTCCTCGCTATAAAAATCAGTTTCTCGCTTTGGAACTCAACTGGGAAGATGAAGATTATTTTCGATTCATTAAAAAGTTTTTCTTCCTCTATACTGTGATTAGTTTTTTCCAATCTCAGCAGGATATTCAGGATCCCTTTTTTGATGAGAAACTCTGGGAAGGGGCGCTTGATTCTATTCCATTTCCGGTGGCCCTTCTTACTGAGTCAGGGGAGCTGTGCCAGCACAACTCTCTTTTCGCTAAACTCAACTTTCCTCCTGTGGATTGTCTTAAGGTGGGACTTCGTGAAAAAATTCTCATTAACGATATCCCATACAATATTTTCAAAAAGAATATTTTTCATTTGGATGAACAGAAAATCCTTTTCGTCTTTTTCACCGAAAGTTTTTTCCTTAAGGGTGATGGTAACCTCACTCCCTCAGGTCAGGAATTGGGTATTATCAGCTCGAGCATTGCTCACGAACTGAATAATCCGATCGCAGGAATTCAGGCCGCCCTGACTCTGATCATGCTTGATCAGGAGCTAAATGAAGAGGCGATGCAGACTTTGGTTGAGATGAAAAACGGTGCCATTCGTTGCAAGCAACTGATTGAAACTTTCCTAGGCTTCTCGCGCGCCAATCCGACCACATTACCGAATATTGATGCCAGTATAGGACCGATTGAAATCTGCTACGGCCAGGCCCAGAACCTTCTGCGTTTCCGTACTGTCGAGAGTGGGATTCGATTCCATTTTGAGTATTCACGCCATACTAATTTCAGATCGACGGTTAATGTGAGTTTACTCACCATGACTTTCTATCTGATCCTGGGCGAGCTTATGACTCTCTATTCTCACCAGCTACTGGTGGCGAATAGAAATCAGATAGAAAAAGTGATTAAGGGGGAGTTAATTGAGAGTTCCCAGGAAATACAAATTCAGCTGCTTGAACTCAATATTTCGACGCTAAGCTTATCTAAACTTATTCAGAATCTACTAACGATTGAAAATTTTGTGCTTCAGGTCTCTGACTATTCACTACGCTTTATTTATAATCCTCCGAAAGAGTAATTAGTCATTACTCCAGCGATAGCCTTTATCTCCCATGACAACTTTAAAACTATCCGCATCCTTATCCAAAATGGAGTCTTTAATTTTGGTCAGGGGGTTGCGATTGGCAAAATCAATGGCTTCCTGAAAGTAGTTACCTTTATTCCAGGATTTTAAAAATCGTCTGAGATTACTGGTATGATTCGCATCTACTTTTAATGTTCCTGCTGCGACTTTAAAACCAGCATTCATCATTTCTGAAAGATGAGTTGAACCCCAGCAAGCATCGGAGTAGAGGTAGCCAAGTCTGCTGCTGTCGATAGCATCACGAATCATCTGTGATAATTCATTTAGTGGTACACACACCGCCTGTCCTGCAAAACAAAGGGCAGCTCCTCTTAATGAATCAGGACTGTGACCATGAATATAAAAAATAACATCAATCTGGTTGTCAGGAATCTTTGCCGCAAGATCCTTTAGCCCTTTAAGGAAGTTCTCGAGCGTTGCCTGATCTTTTTTAAGCAACAGAAAATCATCATAGTGTTTCTTCGTTTTTCGCTCGATCAGTCGACCCGCATGACGGTCTTCCATTTTGTAGGGCCACTTATGTTTACTTGCATGATCTAGAAGATTCACCACTGCCAAGAGACTTCTATTTCTCGCATTTCCGGATTTAGCAAAAGTTACCAGAGGCAGCATCCATAAAAAAATAAGGGAAGGAGGGCTTTCATAGGAGAAAAGCTTTATAACACTCAGATTTTCCCTGCAGACCTGAAAGTAAAATTTTCAGGCCGAGGACGTCGCAAAATGACTTTTTAGAGGTGTTTACCTGGAAATTGATAGCGATCGGGATGCTCTAAGGCTAGTTTCTCGATGCGATCAAGGTAGGTTTTACGATCATCTTTGATATCTGCAATTTTCAAAGTGAGGTAAACCCCGGGCTCAATGACCAGAGAATCCTGGAACATGCTGAGAAAAATTTCTCGAATATCATTTTGAATAAAGACTTTCTTTTTACCTTTCTGTTGACTTTCAAATCTGGCCACTTGACTGGAAAGGAACTGATGTAGTTTCTTTTTATGAGAAGGGAACTTGAAAATAAGTTGAGAGTAGGGTGAGAAATTCAGGAATGAGTAAACTATGTACTGCCCACTAATAAGGTGAGGAGTAATGACAAAGTCATACTTATCCATCAGATCAGGAGCAGGCGGAAGCTGGTGGCGCTCTTTGAGATACTCATGAGTTTTGTTTCTGTAGGTTTCCGGGATTTTGATGAAATTAGAATTCATAAAGAAGAGCCCTTCTATGAAAGGACCACAAAGACGAAGATTTATCTGATTCCATCGGAATTCTGCGAGATAATTTTTAAGACCTTCGATTTCAATCGAAG
>JBBARF010000003.1:0-33811 GCA_040399925.1 Bacteriovoracaceae bacterium | reverse complement strand
CTTGATCGGAAGAATCGTGAGGATGACTCCGTTATCTCCTTTGATCGTAAGAATACAGGGATTTTCAACCGTTTTTAAAATTTCAAAAACTTTGTCCGCTCCATCAGCGACTTCAAAAATAGCACGATCAAGTTCAAATTTATTGCGAGGATAGTAGAGCTGATTAATTTTACGGATATTCTTTGTTTCAAAAATATCCATGTATTTTAGAAGCAATTTACTGGTGGCACGAGCATCTTCAATAGCTCTGTGGGCCTGAGAATGAGAGATCCCAAAAATTTGCGACATGTAATTGAGGTTTGAACTCATAATGTCCGGAATCATGTACTTGGTCATGATATTAGTACATATAACTTTATTATCCATAGAAGGACGCTGAAGTTTTTTGAGAACTCCATTCAGAAACGGAATATCAAATGATGTATTATGGGCGACTAAAATGGCGTCACCGATAAACTCGATAATTTCATCAATGACTTCTTCAATTTTAGGAGCGTGCTCAACATCAGCCTTCCGGATACCAGTGAGCTTCTGAACAAAATCGGGAATATCTTTTTGAGGATTAACTAGAAAACTGCGCTCTTCAACGATTTTTCTATTTTCGATTTTCACCATTCCGACTTCAATAATTTTTTCAGTCTCGGGATTTCCACCGGTCGTTTCTAAATCGATGACACAGAATCTAAGTGAGCTTAAGAGTTCAGCGGACGAATTGTAGTTGATTTCTTGCATTTGAAATGAAGGAACATTCGTTCCTTTCCTATATTGAGACGGATGGTTTATCCGTCTGGATTAAACTTTTAAATTATCAGGAGTAAAAGCGTGAGTGAGAAGCTCTTTAAGCTTCTTCGTCGTTGTTTTTCCTTGAGCATTACTGAAACTGATCTCTAGATTTTCATCTGAAAATTCAGTCATCACTTGAAGGCACATGCCACATGGAGGCCAGCCATCAACTGTATAAACATGGATACGTTTCATTTTCTTGTGACCTTCAGAAACTGCTTTCCAAATCGCCACTCGTTCAGCACAAACTGTTCCGCCGAAACTCGAGTTTTCGATATTACAGCCTTGATAAATCTTACCGTCCGCTGTTTCAACGGCGGATCCGACTTTCGCCTTAGAGTAAGGAGAATATGAGTTCTTCGCGGCATCTTTGGCAAGTTCTGCGAGGTTCTTATCAGACATTTAGACTTTCCCCAGCTTTTTGAGTTCACTAATAGTTTCAGTCAAAATGGTAGCGAATCCAACCATGGCCTTTTCTGCCACTTTTTTTACATCCGCGTGGCTGAGTTTTTCCTGCTTAATCCCAGCGGCATAATTGGTAATACATGCCACTCCAGCCACTCTTAATCCTAAGTGATTAGCAGCAATGACTTCTGAGACTGTACTCATACCAACCATGTCGGCACCAATAGTTCTGAGCATGCGAATTTCAGCAGGTGTTTCATAAGTAGGACCCAAAACAGAGCAGTAAACTCCGGTTTTAAGTTCGACCCGATGATTGGTCGCTACTTTTGTCAGAACTTCGCGAAGCTCTTTATCATAGGCATTTCCCATATCTGGAAAACGAGGTCCAAGTTCGGCCATGTTCGGACCAACTAGAGGGTTTCTTCCCGTAAGGTTGATGTGATCATTAATCGATACGAGATCTCCTGGATGGTAATCAAGATTTATCCCTCCAGATGCGTTAGTGAGAAAGAGCATCTCGATTCCAAGGGCGGCAAGAGTTCTTACGGGATGAACGATTTCTTCCATCGGATAGCCTTCGTACGGATGAAGACGTCCCTGAAGGGCAGCTACTGTCACTCCATGAACTTCACCTATAATCAAACGGCCTTCATGACCTTCAACTGTGGTTCTTTTGAAGTGAGGAATATCTTGATAAGGAATAATGATTTTGTTTTGAATCTGATCAACATAAATTCCAAGTCCAGAACCAAGAATAATTCCGATCTTCGGTTTATTCGTGATCTTAGACTGGATGTACACCGACGCTTCGAGGATCTTTGCCATAGACATAAAAATATCCTTAACTTAATTTTTCCAGAATGAGTTTCGGTGCCTTCACTTTAGCTACAGACATCGTCAGCACTTCTTTATGGAATTTTTCTTTAATAGAATCGACAATTTTGTTTTGAGCTTCATGGTGGCGGATCGTGAAGATGGTTTCGCCTTTCTTGACCTGATCTCCAATCTTTTTATTAAAATAAAAACCAACTCCGTGATCGATGATATCCGTCTTCATCTTGCGACCACCGCCGAGTTCAATGAGGAGTAATCCAATCTGATCATTCTGGAAGTTTTTGATATAACCGTTTTTAAGCGCGGTGATTTTTGTCTCGACTGGTGCCATCGCCAGGAGTGAGTAGTTATCAACCACGTTGACGTCTCCACCCTGTGAGATGAGAAGTTTTCTGAATTCTTCCAGAGCTTTTCCATTCTCCAGAACTTCTCGCGCTTTCTTGAGTCCTTGTTCAAAAGTTTTCGTCACTCCACCAATGTGGATCATATGCCCAGCAAGAGCGAGAGAAAGATCAGTCAGATCTTTAGGCCCTCTGCCTTTGAGAGTCTCAATGCTTTCGATAATTTCATTGGAGTGACCAACAGCATTTCCTAGTGGCTGATTCATATCAGTGATGAGGGCCACGGCTTTTTTCTTGAAACGTTTTGAAGTATTAATAAGAGACTTTGCCAGAAGACGAGCATCTTTGGTTGCACGCATGAATGCACCAGAACCCGTTTTGATATCAAAAACAATTCCGTTGGCGCCTTCGGCGAGTTTTTTACTCATAATTGATGCTGTAATCAAAGGCACACAATCAATCGTGGCTGTTACATCACGTAGGGCATAGATCAATCTATCTGCAGGGGCGATCTCCGGAGTCTGGCCTATAAGTACCAGACCTTCTTTATTTAATTTTTCCTGAAACACTTTGAGATCTAAAGCAGTGTTGAAACCTTTGATGGCTTCAATTTTATCAACGGTTCCACCAGTGTGACCCAGACCACGGCCTGCGATCATAGGAACTTTTACTCCAGCCGCTGAAGCGATCGGGGCAAGGATGAAAGAAGCTTTATCTCCAATGCCACCTGTAGAGTGTTTATCGATAACGTTCTTGCCTGAAAATTTTAACTGCTCGCCTGACTCAAGCATTGCATCGGTGAGTGCTGCCGTTTCGGCCACATCCATACCTTTGAGAAACATCGCCATGAGCATGGCGGACATTTGATAGTCAGGAATTTTACTGTGGGTATAACCCTCAATAAACCATTTAATTTCTTTATCGGTTAGTTTGCCGCCCTTCTTTTTTTTATCAATGAGGGGGTAAACTTGAAAATTTTGATTGGTCATTTGCCATCCTTAAGAGAGGGACTTATCATAGACTCAAGGTTTCCCTCTTGGCAAACAAAGCTCACAGGATAGTCATGAAAAAATGCTTAGCTGTTATTCTCGCAATTCACATGGTGCTTACAAGTGCCGCCTTCGCTCAGGACAATAGCGAGGACTTAGTTAAAAGCACACAGCAAGATATTCTCCTCGTGGGTGCCATGGGAGCAGGGGGAGCGATCCTCGGCCTTTCGACACTTTCTTTTTACGATACTCCTTCAAAACATATCTCAAATATTTGGACTGCAGCAGCAATCGGCGTCATCGCTGGGGTGATTTTTGTCGCTTACAACAGCGCGCAAAAAGGCTCTGAAGATCTCGTGAGTAAGAGGGACTTTGGGACTTCGGAACGTACAAAATGGCACAATGAAAATGACTCCCTTCTGTCATTACAGACGGTGCAATTTGGCACTCAATTCTGGCAAACAACCTTCTAATTTAGTCCACTTTTTCTTGCCATTATCCTAAGCCTGTCAGTAGACTCTCTGAGTTAGATCACCAACTATATTGATCATCTTTTAGGGAGTCCTATGAACTTAGAGTCATTTTTACGCGGATTACTGGGCCTTGCCGTTATCGCCTTAATCCTTTACCTCTTCAGCTCTAAGAAAAAACAAATTCCCTGGAAATTAGTTGGTCTTGGTTTCTCTCTCCAAGTTCTATTTGCCGTTTGTATTCTTCATGTTCCGGCAGTGGCATGGGTTTTTGATAAAATCTCGAGTTTCTTCGTTGTGATTCTCGATTTTACCCGCCAAGGCTCGGGCTTTGTTTTCGGAAATCTCTTGAACGTTCAATCTTCCGGATTCATTTTTGCTTTCCAGATTCTTCCAACAATTATTTTCTTCTCGGCCCTTACGAGTTTATTTTTCTACCTCGGAATTCTTCAGAAGATCGTTTACGGTCTCTCATGGGTTCTTGGAAAGTTTGTTAAAATTTCAGGTGCTGAAAATCTATCAACAACAGCAAACATCTTCCTTGGTCAGACAGAAGCCCCGCTTTTGATTAAACCTTATCTTCCGAAAATGACCCGTTCAGAAATTCTGTGTATTATGATCGGTGGTATGGCGAATACGGCCGGTGGAGTTCTTGCCGCGTACGTAGGATTTCTTGGTGGGGACGATCCTGTTCAACAACTTTTCTTTGCTAAGCACTTACTCGCAGCTTCGGTTATGTCAGCACCTGCAACTATTGTTGTCGCTAAAATGCTCCTTCCTGAAACTGAGGAGATCGATGAGAAAATCGAAATGACCGAAGAAAAAATCGGTTCAAACATGATCGAAGCGATCGCCATCGGTACGGAAGATGGACTTAAACTTGCTTTCAACGTTGGTGCTATGCTGATTGTTTTCATCGCTATGATCGCGATGGTTAACTACATGCTCTCTGATGTTTTCGGATACTACTCAGGTCTTAACGAAGTGATCAAAGCATCGACTGATGGTCAGTACCAAGGCTTCACGCTTCAGTACGTTCTTGGGTATGTTTGTGCTCCACTTGTGTGGCTCATGGGTGTAGCTAAAGCCGATATGATCTACATCGGTCAGCTCCTCGGTGAGAAAACAATTCTTAACGAATTTGTGGCCTATACGACGCTCGGAAAAATGAAGGCTGATGGCGTTCTTCAAGATCCTAAATCAATTATCTTTGCGACTTATATCTTGAGCGGATTTGCGAACTTCTCTTCCATCGGAATTCAGGTGGGAGGAATTGGCGCACTTGCTCCGAACAAACGTGGAATGCTTTCTGAGCTTGGACTCAAAGCACTTTTGGGTGGAACAATTTGCTCACTCCTGACAGCGACAATTGTAGGAATGTTGACATAAATTAGACTTAAACGCTCTGTCCTGCTCTCAGGAGTGGGGCAGAGCTTTTTTTTTGCTCCCTCCGCAGCATCAATTGCCGACTACCCCTTCCGTTTCTTTGCCTGTATTCTGAAAGTAATTACGTTTTAAAGTTTTTAGATTAGGACATTTATTCATGGCAAAAGAACTTGTGGTCAACCAGACTCACAATGAATCGCGTATTGCGCTCATTGAGAATGGTGAGATCTTAGACTTCCTTATTGAACGTCATCCCCAAAACAATGAATCCACTCCCATCGTCGGAAACATTTATTTAGGAAAAGTCCTTCGGGTTCTTCCTGGAATGCAATCTGCGTTTGTGGACATTGGTCAAGAGCGTGCAGCTTTTCTGTATGTTGATGATGCTTATCTCCCCACTCTTGAAGAGCAAAAAGAAATGCAAAATCGGATTGAGACTTCCGAGGCCAATTCTAAGCGTTTAGGAGAAATCATTCCGGATGAACTCTCATCTCTCACTGAAACAGTAGATATGAAATTTCGTCCAGACGTGAAGATTCAGGACTTTCTTAAAGAGGGTGATGAGATCGTGGTTCAGATCGCTAAAGAGCCGATCTCTACGAAGGGTCCTCGTGTTACCAGACACATCACACTCGCAGGCCGCCACATTGTGTACATGCCGTTTATAGAGCACACAGGTGTTTCACGCCGTATTGAATCGGAAGAAGAAAGAAAGCGTCTTAAAGAAGTTCTTGATTCTATTCGCCCAGAAGGTGTGGGGATCATTGCCCGAACTGTAGCTGAAACTCAAAGTTATAAAGTTCTGAAGAATGATTACAATAATCTTGTGAAGATCTGGAAGGATGTCCAAAAGAAAATGGATAAGGCGAAAGCACCTCTCGAGCTTCACCAGGATCTTTCATTTATTCAAAGAGCTCTTCGCGACATTATGGATGAGGATGTGGATAACCTCATTTCGGATTCTAAGTCTGCAGTTAAGCAGATTGAGAAATTCATTCAGAGATTCATTCCTCATCACAAAGCAAAAATTAAGTTTTATGATGGTGATACTCCAATTTTTGAACACTACGGGATTGATATTGAAATTGAGCGCGCTCTTTCAAATCAGGTTTTCCTTAAGTCAGGTGGATCAATCAATATTGATCAAACTGAAGCTCTGGTTTCAATTGATGTGAACACAGGGAAATTTGTAGGTAAGAAAACGCTGGAAGATACGATTCTTAAAACGAATCTCGAAGCTGTGAAAGAGATCTCCTATCAATTGAGAGTCAGAAACTGCGGTGGGATTATCATTATCGATTTCATCGATATGGAAAAAGAAGAACACCGTCATCAGGTTTACAGCTCCTTGCTTGAAGCCTTGAAAAAAGATCGTTCTAAAACTAATGTACTTCCTATTTCAGGCTTGGGCCTGGTCGAGATGACCCGTAAGCGTACTCGCGATACACTGGTTCGGACGATGTGCGAACCATGTCCTTATTGCGAAGGCGTTGGCCGTATAAAGTCAGTTGAGACCGTAAGTTTTGAAGTTATCCGTGAATTACAAAAAGTTCTTAAACGCACGACTGCAACGAAAGTGACTATTTTCGCTCACCCTGAAGTCTGCGCGAAACTTTCATCTGAGAATTTTGGGATTATCGAAATGCTGGAGGAGAGTTTTAATAAAACTCTTCTGGTCCGCGCCGATAATAACTACCACGCCGAACAGTACGAAATTTACATTCCTGAAGGGCAGGCATAAAAAAAACCTCTTCGGAGGGTTTTTTTATAATAAATGGTTAATTAACGTTCTTATTTCTTCTTTCGTATCATCAATCACTGTCACGCCAGTATCATTTTTATCTTCCTTCGTCGGAAGTGAGATGTGCTCGTAGGCTGACTTAATGGTTTTTTCCAGAACCACTTCCTGACCATCATTCAGTTCCTGAAGCAGGCGTCTGGTATCAACAGCGGCACTCAGGAAGCCTACTGTGTATTCATTGGTTACGTAGTCAGTACGATCATAAGTTTCTGGCAAGTCGATAGTTCCAAAGAAGCCACCAGTAATTTTAAATAAACCGCCTCTGATGGTCTGCAAGAAGCTAAGTTTGTCTTTGGATGTGAGATTTCTAAGAGCAAGGGCCGATAAAATATCAACGCGCGCTTTAAGGAAATCGAGCATCACTTTTCTTACCGGACCATTAACGAAAGGCTTCTGAAAAGCTTTCAGATTATAGTCATTGTTATGACGTTTAATGAGGGAATCTTTAATCATTTCATACATAGAAACTTCGTCCACTGCTTTGGTCTTAACAAGTTTTTCCTGAAAAGCATTGTTCATATGAACTGTTGCTGCCAGCGCGTAGAAATTCATTTCGTCATTATTGTTTTTTCCAGATTTTGTCGGACTCATCTTTTTAAGATTAATCTCAGCATGAAGATCACTCAAGGATTGTGTAATCTCTTCCGCAGCGACTTTGAACATCTTGTCTCTTATTTCTTCATCTTCAATCGAGTCAATACCTGTCCATAATTGGAATTCAAATGACTCAAAGTAGATGGCAGCGGCACTAATTTTGCGACCCATACCTTCTTCATCTCTCATGGCATTGAAGTATTTTAAACGTGTTTCTCTTGATTTATCTGAACGGTACTGTTCAAACTGCGCCTTTGTGATTTTTTTCACATCGACTGAATCATTCGTCAGGCTCTTGGTCGTTTTCTCCATCGAGTCAGCATTCTGCTGAAACTTCTCGACTTTTGAACAGGCAGAAATAAAAACTGCCAAAATGATAAAGCTTAGATTTTTCATAGATTATTCCTGGTTTTCTTCGTTTTCTTCGTTTTCGTCTGGTGTACTCATATCGTTACAAAAGTTGGTGACGGCTTTTTGTAGATTCTTAAGCTCACCATCATACTTAGTGTAAGCAACGAAGCTATCGTAGTAATCAAAGAGCGGGAACGAGTTGTTATCAATCCCTTTGCTGGTATCTTTCACATTACCGACTGGTAGCATATTCGTTCTATTCGTAAAGACAATGTACTTTGACGTAATATTTGGAGCATTGCTGTCAATCACTTCTAGTTGATATTCAGTCTCACTAACTTTTTTCATGTCGTTAAGAATCCATGCATGGGCCATTACACCCGGCATCTGAAGCATTTGAACAACGGGACCACCAGCTTCCTGGAAATCTCCATACATTTTCTCAAGATGATCTTTCATCTTTTCAGGAGAAATGTTCGACTTACCTTTGAGACCATTGACCCATTGTTGTCTTAAAAAAGAATCCCCAAAGATCCATGCATTAAGTGATTTTTGAATAAGAGATGCATGCTCGTTACTGAACTCGGCCAGGTTGGCATAGCCAGGAATCGTTACGACTTTTTTTCCACGCTTAATTTTACGAAGAATCTTCTTCACTTCTTTTTCACTAGGTTTAGGAAGATCAGGTCTAAAGTCGGCGAGGTAGCTCATGCGTCTTTGAAGACGTGAGTGCCACCAGCAAACTCCTGTTTGTAGACCAAAAAGACCACCCTCATTTGCGTTCGAAAGGAGGTTACTTCTTTGTCTCATGAAATCTGCTAATTTTGATTTATCCTGACGATTAGTACAGAAGGTTGATTTATCCGAAGCCTCCAGATTTGCAGCAGAGCTTGAAGCTACATTTCTCAAGAGCGAAAGGTTTTCAGCTAAAGAATCGCTGGCGCAGTAATTAGCCGCTCCAAAACTTAAAGTCGAAAACACTAAAAAGGCCAAGCCCGATAATTTGATCATAAAATTCCCCTGATAGGATCATCATTGCAAGACCCTTACCAAGTTTGAGGGGCCATAGAAGAAGCTGATGTGACTCAAGCGACTAAGGTCTGGAGGGGTGTCTAAAAGTTAGACAGGGGGTATGAAGCAAGTTTACGAGAGTATAATTGAAGGATCAGGACTTTCGACCTGTCCCCTCAACATAATTGTTAAATTACCGGACCAGCAAGAATCTCTTCAACCGCACGAACGCTTTCATCCAAAGAACGACGAGCATTCTCAATCATATTGCGATCAAAAAGATTACGGGCCTTCATAAGATCACGACGAAGATCTTGAAGTCTTTGAATCTCAACACCAACTGTAGTGCTAATTGGACCAGGGATTACATAAACGGTAACAACACTACGAAGACAATCGATAGCATAACTCGAACCGCTGTTAAGAGCAGTACGACAAACTGATTCAGCACCATTCATAACCATTTTATTAGCAATAACCTGAGTACAGACCTGAACGTTCGCAGCATTTACTGTCGCCATCGCAACACAGATGCTGGCAGCAGGAGCAAAGAAGAAAGCGTTCACTCCAGTTTTTAAAGCTGCAAGAGTATATGAGCTTCCGCCTTGAAGAACGGCCATGGCAATCTGAACCAATTCCGGAGCAACGTAAGCATCAGCGATAGTTGCCATACATAGTGCAACGTTGGCTGAGTTTACTGCGACAACTTTTTCACAAACCAAAGAGGCGTTAAGATCAACACGTTTGTTGGCCGTCACTTTCAAAACTTCCATGGCGTAAGACGATCCAGCATCAATTGCACGGAAAGCGACATTCAAAGCACCCTGATCAAAAACATTGCGAGCAATCAGTTGAGCACATGCATTAGCATTGGCAGAATTGGCCTGATTGATCTTTTGACACACTGAGTTGGCGGTAATAGACTGAGCAAAGCTGGTTGATGCCGTTAGCATCAAAACTAAGCTAAAAAACCTTTTGTTTATTAGAATCCCTCTGGTTTTGTATTAGTGGTGGCTGTATCAAGGTGAGGATTGGTCTGAAATGGGGGTGTGTAAAACTTGCGACATTTTGTTGTTGTGCGCTGCGAAGCCGGCAGGCCTTTTCAACTCAGAAAAACCTGTACTCCTCGAGCGTAGCCGTGTTAATTTGCCTGCCAGACATTCACTTTATTTCATTCTCGCTCATAGCAATTGTGTTATGGGCTTTTTATAATCCAGGAGGAAATATGATCTACGAAACGGCATTTGTCGTTCGCCCGGACGCATCCGAGGAAGTCGTTAATTCTGTGAAAGCATCACTTGGTGAAGCATTCAAAGAGTTCGGCGCAGAAATTCTAGTTACTGATTCATGGGGAGTAAAAACTTTTGCTCAACAGACTGAATCTGGTCTCAAAAAAGGTGCTTACCATTACTTCATGTACAAAGGTGCAGGTAATCTTAACCACGAAATCGAACGTCGTTTCAAAATTAACGAAAATCTAGTTCGTCACCTCATCATCAAACTCGGTGAAGACAAACATCAAGCAGAAATCGTTAAGAATTACAAAAACCCAAATCATTCTCAAGCTACTGGCGACGTTGATGATGAAGGTGGATTCGGTGGCGAAGATAAAGACAAGAAAATGCACTCTAAGCGCAAGTCTTGTTGGTTCTCTGCTAAGAAAACATCTCCTGATTGGAAAGACCCTAAGTCTTACTCATGGCTAGTTAACGAGTTCGGAAAAATTTCTCCAGCTCGTATCACTGGTTTGACTCCAACTTTTCAGCGTCGTGCAAACGAAGCTATTAAGCGCGGTCGTAACATGCTTCTTATCAGTTACCAGTCTAACGAAACAGCTCGTTAATCTGGATTAAGTGAACCGGTATGAATACTGAAGTGATGCAACCACCACAACTGACAAATAAAAGATTGCTCCTCTTGGGAGTGTCTTCTGTCGTTTTGTGTATCAGTTTTATCATGGCCATATTTGCACCTTTTCCACTTGCAATGGCCTCCATTCTTTATGGACGCACGAAAGGTTTATTGATCGGGATTATGGGTCTCGTTCTGACTCTCTCCTTTGCTCAATTTATGTACAAAGATGTAACCCTTCTGGGATTTTACTTCATGGTGCTGATTCTGGGTCTTGGGATTGGTGAGATCGCGAACCGGGGAATTTCTCCGGTGAAAGGGATTGTGATTCTTGGTTTGAGTTTTATGACTCTCTCTGGGGCTCTCATGTTCTCTTATCTAAAGTATCAAAATGTGACACTTGAACAATTCATCGTTCGTGAATTGAAATCAAGTTCAGATAAACTAGCAGAACAAAAAGAAGCCATCGCTAAGAGTAGTGATAAAAATTCGGTTGAGCTCCTTCAGCTTTTAGATCGTCCAGATCTTCTGGCCAAGCAGATGATTGAATCTTTACCCATGTACTTCTTTGTCGGCGTTTTTGTGATGCTTTGGTTTAATACATTTCTCGCCCTGAAGAGCCGCAGGCTTCTTCTTTCAGGTCAGGATCATACCTTCTCTGAGAAAAACTTGTTAAACTTCAAAGTCCCGTTTCTTGCCATCTACCCGTTAATCGCGGGACTAGCCATGGCAGTCTTCGGTGATAAATATGGTTTAGAAGTTTGGGGACTAATGATTGTTCAATGTCTGGGAGTATTTTACTTCTTTCAGGGGTTCGGCATTTTTAGTGACCTCTTAACTTTTCTTGGAGTACGAGGTTTCTTTCGTACGCTTCTGGTAATGGTGACCATCTTCATGGCGAACTACTTGATTGCAGTGGCTGGTTTATTTGATAACTGGTTTGATTTCAGAAAATATTTTGTAAAACGAAAAACAGAAGATTAATTTTAGGAGTCCATATGAAAGTCATCCTTATTGAAAAGGTTAAAGCCTTAGGTACAATCGGAGAAATCGTTAACGTTTCTGCCGGTTTCGCTCGTAACTTCCTCTTCCCGAAGAAGTTCGCTGTTCTCGCTGACGATAAGAACTCAAACGTTCTTAAAGATAAGCAAAAAGCATTAGCTAAGAAAATCTCTATCGAGAAAGACGCAGCTCTTGCACTCAAGAAAAAAGTCGAAGGTCTTACTATTGAACTCATCAAAAAAGTGGGAGCCAATGGTCGTCTTTTCGGTGCAGTAACTTCTCAAGAAATCGCTAAAGAACTTGAAAAGGCTGGAGTAAATATTGAACGTCGTCTTCTTACTTTTGACGGATCAATCAAATCACTCGGTACTTACGAAGTTAAAGCTAAACTCTTTAACGATGTAACTGCTACTTTCAATCTTAAAGTTGCAATCGATGCTGCTATGGCAGAACAACTTAAGAAAGAGCAAGCTGAAGCTCAAAAACGTAACGCTGATAAAAAAGCTAAAGCTGAAGCTCTCAAAGCTGCTGCTGCTGCTGAATTAGAAGCTGCTGCTAACGCAGAGTAATTCTTCTCTCAAATGTCCGGAGGACCTTAGGGTTCTCCGGATTTTTCTTTTAAAAAATCCAGGGTGACTCATGGCCGCTGATAAATCTTTAGAACTTCCCCATGATCTTGGAGCTGAAAAAGCTCTCCTCGGATGTCTACTCATTGATAATTTTAGTTATGAAGAAATCGCTGATCTCAAGCTCGATCAGTTCGACTTCTACCATCCTCAGTACGGCACAATTTATCAGGCGATTAAAGAACTCAATATCGAGTCGATGCCTTTTGATATTGTTACTGTCTCGTCTAAATTAAATGATCACGGAAAACTCGAAAAAATTGGCGGCCAAACGGCTCTCGTTACAATTTGTGACGAGATCGGATCTTCGGCTAACGTGGCTCATTACGGCCGCCTCATTAAACAAAAATCTGTTCTTCGTGAAGTGGTGAGAACTGCGACTCGAATCATGCAATCTGGGACTAACTTTTCAGGTGATATTGAATCCTTCCTTCAGGATGTAGAATCAAGTTTCTTTAAGCTCACGTCTCAAAGTAAAAACAATCGTATGATGACTCTGAAGGAAGCTCTTTACGAGAACCTTAAAGAGCTCGAGCAGCCTGCCAGAAATAAAGGTGAGATCACCGGCGTTTCAACCGGATTTAAATCTCTGGATACAAAACTGTTGGGTCTGCAGCCTGGGCAACTTGTTATCATCGCTTCTCGACCGGGTATGGGTAAAACGGCCCTCGCACTTAACTGGGCGACGGCTGCTGCCAAACAAACAGGATTTCCTGTAGCGATCTTCTCTTATGAGATGATGTACGCAGAACTTTCCATGCGTCTTCTTTCAGCTGAAGCGTGTATCGATAGTAGAAAACTTAAAACGAAAGACTTCAATGAAATGGATCTTCGTTCGATCTCTGGAGCTATTCAGAGACTTTCGAATCTTCCTATCTATATCAACGATGTGGGTTCAACCAACTTGCTGGATATCAGATCATATTGCCGCAAAATTAAAGCTGAGCAAAATCTTGCAATGGTTATCATCGACTACTTACAATTGATGCCACCGCATGTAAGTAAGAGTTCTCGTGAGCAGGAAATTGCAGAAATTTCCCGAGGTATCAAGATGCTCGCCGGTGAGCTTGAAGTGCCAATCGTTGCTCTTTCGCAGCTTAACCGAGCAGCTGCTTCTCGTACGGACAGACGACCACAACTTCAGGATCTTCGAGAGTCGGGATCGCTAGAGCAGGATGCCAACATTGTTTGTCTGATTCACCGTGAGGATTACTATGATCCTAATACTCCTAAAAAAGGTATCGCTGAAATCATCATTGCGAAAAATCGTAACGGTGAGCCAGGAACCGTTGATGTTTCATGGCTTGGTAACCAGACTAAGTTCTCTGATCTTGAGTTTGCCCGTCCAGAGACGAAGTAATGATCTTCTCTCGCTTTAAGTGGGATAAAAATCACGTCCTCGAATTATCGAAGCCGATTCATGCTTACATCTATTATCGTCATCAGCGCATGAACCTTGTGACGGGTTTTCCTGAAGCCTATGGAATTGATCAATTCATTAAGCAGTTGGATGAAGTATCCCTCCAAGACAAGGTTAAGCATCCTAAGGTTTATCATTTTTACTACGAGTTCGGGATGTATCAGCAAGGAATCAGAGTTCCGGTTGAAGATACACCATTGGCCATCGAGATCGAATACCGTCAGTCAAAAAAAATTATTCCCAAAACTCCGCACCTGAAAGAATTGGGACTAAAAACTCTTGAACGACCTTCATGGTCTGAATACAAAATTGCTTTTGAAAAAATTCAGGAACAACTTCTGGATGGAAATTGTTATCAGGTTAATCTCACATACCCGTACGATTTTGAGACTGAAGAAGTCCTAGATCCCCGGGATATCGCAGACTTTTTCTTTGCTCAGAAAGTTTCGCCTTTTGCTCACACCACTTATTTTGGTGAAGAGATGTTTTTGAGTAATTCACCCGAATGCTTGTTTCAGTTTAAAAAGAATGTTCTCACCACCATGCCCATTAAGGGCACGATGAAAAGAGGCAAGGACTGGAAGAAAATGTGGAAAGAGATGATGAAAAGTCCCAAAGAAGAAAGTGAACTTTTAATGATCACTGATCTTTTAAAAAATGATCTTAACAGTCTTCAAAATCCTGTGGCAAAAGTGCTGAAGCTGCGTGAACCCTTACTGGTTCCAGGGCTTCTCCATCAGTATTCGCTGATTGCAGTGAAGTTAACTCAAAAACTCTCACTTAAACAAACCATGCATTCTCTTTTTCCAGGTGGAAGCATCACTGGTGCGCCTAAGATTCGTGTGATGGATATCATTGATGAGGTCGAGCGCTACCAGAGAGGCATCTATTGCGGCTCTACGGTTCTTTTCTACAAAGACCAACGTGTTGCGAGCATTAACATCCGAACGGCCTGTATCAACGTTTCTGAGCGCGTTTGGCGCTATGGAGCAGGTGGGGGAGTGACGTTACTGTCAAAAGCGGTGGATGAGTTCAAAGAGATGGAGTCTAAAGTTGATAGTTTCCTTAGGCTCTTAAAAATTCGTGGTTATTAATTTGTTTTCAAAATTTCTAAAAACCATTTCTTTAGGCTGGAGATTCGCGTGTGCTGGTTAAGGTAAGATATGCCTGATGGACTTTCTCCTTTCTCATTTAAATCTGCCATGAAAGCTTCTGCATTAACTCCAATGATCTTCCCATTTTGAAGAACAGGACCACCGGAATCTCCAAAGCAAAAACTCGCTTCCTTGTCTGATTTTGCTCTCCCTGGAGTGCTGAAATTAGAATTGAAAATATCGTCTACCATTTTCGCAATTGTTTCCCCCAAATAACCACCAACTGACATAAGGCTTGATTTCTCTTCAACTGTGGTTTCAAAGGATTTTTTAATTGGATAATAGGAGTCCAATTTATTTAGGCTTTCCTGGCATCCAAATCCCCAGATTTGAACGCTTGTATTTGAAGCTACATCCTTAAAGCTAAGTTTGAGACTATTTAATTTTGAAAAGTCCGTGCTTGGCTTAACTGTGACAATAGCAATATCGGACTGTGCAAAATTTGTTTCTTCGTCTGATTTATAAGAAGGGTGAATATTCACCTTACTTATAAAAATGGGTTCAAATTCAAAATCAGGATTCTTCGATGCAGCACTGAGCATGACGGAATATATTTTATGATTATCAAAGCAATGTGCGGCGGTTAGAAAAGACTCGGGACCAATTTTAGAAGCAGTACAAAGATCTGCATCTTCGGAACCCTTCTCTTTGATCGCAATATGGAAAATTCCATTGTTTTGCACATCTTCTGATCCTCCAATGAGGTCTGCTTCGGCAAATGAAGAAGAGGCTATTAATACCAGAGTCAATAAGAGTTTCATTATCAAACCTTCAATAAAGACATTATTAAGAGATTCTAAAACTGACCTCAGTCCTAAAAGCATTTTTTCATTAAAAGTGTGTATATCTTACCGAAGTTAAAGATTGTTTCTGATCGTATTACCAAATGTATACGTCTTCATCGCCTGTCGAACTCGAGCCGAATAGAGTTTGGTATCAAAACTTTTAATCTCCGAGTAGGCATCTTTTCTTAATCCAATATCATTAGATTTCAAGTTCGTTGCTAGATTTTCTAGAGTCACTTGAATTAATTGAGCTCTATTTAGAACTTTTGCTTTTGCTGGAACCTTCCAGTTCTTTCCAACCACGAGCTTGGCCACTTTTTTAGAATCATCGACTGAAAAATCTTTCAAACAGTTATATGAATACACTCTTTCCAGCATGGGAATTGATTCCTGAAAATTCCCAGTCCAGAACGATTCAGTCGTCCCAATAATTCCTGAAGCCGGAGCAGAAGCGACGATACTACGTGAGAACCAACGAATCGAGTTGCATGAAACCAGTGATACAATACGAGACTTTTGTGGATTTTTGCCTAATGCTTTCACCATGACGTCGCGGTCAATTTTGTGTTTATGATAATAATCGTAATTCACGTGACCGTCCGGATTCAGAACTGGTGGTTCAAAACTTGGACCCCCACCATCGCGAGAGTGGCCCAGATAAACCGTCATCGATGAATTTTCTAAACCTTCAGTGAAGAGTTTACGAACAGCTTCTGTTTGAAGTTTCTGCAAAGGGTTCTTTCGGTTCGCCTTATTGTCAGTGGAGTAGCTAGAAGCATCGGTGGTTATTTTCAGAGTGCGCTCACTTCCGTCTGGGCCAATCACCATGCGGGTTAGGACATAGGGTTTCTTACTTATTAATTTAAAGCCACACATCTTCTGATCAAATTTTTCGCACTTGGTTTGCACAGTATTTAAAAAAAAATCAAGACTTCTAAGATCGTTCGTTTTTTCTTCACTCAGGTCATCGTAACCAAACACGACCGTCATATTCATCACATCATCAGAAAAAATATCCAAATAATCTTGCTGACAGGCCGATTCTGCAATGGCAGTTTCGATTTTAGCCTGGGCTATAGGCACAAGAGTGATCAATGAAACAAAGAGGAGCGACTGGATGGTTTTCATGGATGCTATTTACACCCCGCGTTAAGAAAAGTCTGGTTGTTGAAAATTTTTCTCGATGCTTATTTTGGAGTAAAATAAAATCTAACAGGCCAAAAAGAGTGAAATAATTCTGACAGGTATTTAACAATCTTAATGGTTTAGGTCCTCTTTCTGAAGCTTGCTCTAACATAAACTTACATTAAGCTCTCCTTAGATTGACTTTAGTTTTGCTGCGTAGATATGCTTGGTCAATTGCAACTCAAAGGATTGAGTAGCTCATTATTCAAGGAGTCTAGAATGGAAAATCTGGCCAATACCGGTACAGAGAAAAGTGGAAAAGTAAGTCTCGAGGTTCTCGCCAAGATGACCGGATTTCCCGTTGATATGATTAAAGAAGAGATTTTCAGAGGTCAGGATGCTGATCAACAAGAAGTTTCTTTGGACGATCTCCGGGCAGCAATGCTTTCCTACATAGACTCAACCATGTTAATCAAAGACGACGTTTAATAAAAAAAGCCCCGCCACAGCGGGGTTTTTTGTTTCTGGATTAAAACACTTCAGCGTTCCTCCTCCCGATAAATTTTCTCAACTAATAATCAGTATTTAAGTTCATATTTAAGATTCCGATAACTTATCCATACAGACTCTTTATTCGAGGATTTTCTATGGATATCTCAACCGTCATCGGTCTCGCATTGGCCACAATTTCAATCATCGGATCGATTCTTTACGGATCTCCACTTTCAATCTTTATTGATGTTCCCTCAGTGGCGGTAGTAGGGGGAGGAGTGATTGCAGTGACACTCATTAAATGGCCAATGGAAAATGTTAAAGCTCTCGGTTCTTACTACTTAAAATCAATTTTCTCTACACCGTCAGATCCTAAGGCGATGATTGAAGAAATTCAAAAGTTGGCGGAGACTGCTCGTCGTGAATCAGTGTTTGCTCTTGAGAAAGTTCCAGTTGAGGACAAATTTTTAAAGAAAGCGGTGACTCTCGCTGCAGATAACCGTCCACCTGAAGTTATTACATCGATTCTCGTTTTGGAAATTGCTGCTATGGAGGATCGTCACTCTAAAGGCGTAGATGTTCTGGAAGGTATGGGGGCCGACGGTCCCGCATTCGGGATGATCGGGACACTGATTGGTTTAGTGCAAATGCTTCAGAACATGTCGGATCCGTCATCAATTGGTCCCGCTATGGCGGTAGCTCTACTAACAACTTTTTACGGATCGGTTCTTGCGAACGTATTTACGATTCCAGTGGCTGCGAAGTTGAAGCAACGTTCAAAACAAGAGTCTACAAAAATGAATATTGTAGTGGCGGGTGTACTTGGAATTGTAGCCGGGGAGAATCCTCGCGTAATTCGTGAAAAATTGGATTCATTTCTTCCTCCTAAAGATCGTCTCGTTGAGGAAAAGAAGGAGTAATTTATGGCCGAAGCTCCTAAATGTCCTCCCTGTAAGCCCGGTGCTCCCGGTTGGCTTGCTACATTCTCAGATCTTTGTACGCTTCTTTTGACGTTCTTTATTCTTCTTCTCTCGTTTGCAAAAACGGAGACAGCAAAATACGAAGCGGCGATTGGCTCACTTAGAAATGCTTTTGGTGGTAACGTTCTTAAGGCCGGGGATGTAATGCGTCCCGGGAAATCACCAAGTGATGCACCCACGATGATTGATTCAGATATGCCTTCAAAGCCTTTTCCTATCGAATTTCTAACAGCTGAAGGTCTTCTGGATAAACACGAAGTGAATCGTGATTCTGATGTGCAGTTAAATCAATTGAAAAAAATGCTGAAAGATAACGAACTTCAGGAATCAGCGAACGTCTATGAGATGCCTGAATCCATCACCGTCCGAATGAGGGATAAAATTAACTTCAAGGATGGCTCGACCGGTATTGATGAAATTAATATTCAGGTGTTCGATAAAATCGTGAAGATGCTTCGCGAAAACAAATGGCAAATCATGGTTGAAGGTCATGCCTCTCAGGGAGAGAAGTCAACTAAGACTGGAGGAGATGCCTATGAGCTTTCATCTCAACGAGCACTGGCCGTTTCAAAAGCACTGATTCAGCGGGGGATTTCTCCTGACAAGATAACAACTCTTTTCTATGGTGACTCTCGTCCCCAGGAAAAAATTTCAAAAGCTATTTCAGACCGTCGTGTTGAATTTGTGCTGAGGAAAATGGATCTACGTACTGAAGGCCGCAAGGTCGAGGCGCAATAAAAGTGAAGTCTGTTGAATTTCAATGGCTTTATGATGAGCCTTCTTTCAAGGAAGGTTTAAAAAAACTTCTTGGCGCATCTGGACAGCTTATAAAAAAGCATTTCTCAGGTAAAGAACAAGACAGAAGTATCCGTGCAAGGGATCTCACAAGGCTGCCTATTGAGTTCGTTAACCATTCCAGAATCAATCCGGAATTTTCAGGGCCAGCACCATTCGTGATCAAAGAAACGGAAAATATTATTGCTGTTCATAAGCCCGCTAATCTTCATTGCCATCCCTTAAGTTATGCTAATGTCGATACCATTCTGAATTTTTTGGTGACTCAAAATCTCTGGAAGCCACTAGAAGTGAATAAAGAAAATTACGATCGTGGTTTGCTATTTCGCCTGGATTTTGAAACATCAGGCATTCTTCTCCTTGCTAAGAATCAGACGGCTTACGATGATGTCCGTAAGAATTTTCAAACAAAAATGAAGCAGAAAATTTATTGGGCGATTGTAGATGGAGATTTTGACCGTGACGGTACTTGGTCACATCACTTCCAGCCCAGTGGAGCGAAGGGCTCCAAACAAAAAGTTTCGCTTGACCCTCAATACAATTCGACTGAGGGAACTATGACAGTAAAAAAAATCATGAGTGAGAATGGTAAATCCCTTCTTTTAGTAAAACTCGAATCAGGTCTCCGCCATCAGATTAGGGCGCAACTTTCAGCTCTTGGGTATCCCATCACAGGAGATGAACTTTATGATGGAAAAAAAGCTGAGCGTTTGTTTTTACATGCTCTTCGCTATGAAAGTGATGAAGTATTTGAAGATGCCAAAGCTGACTTATTTGACAGTTATTTTGACCTGAACCGTGCTCTTCAAATGAGCCATGATATGCTCAGAAGTTTCTAGAGTCGCGAGTTTCACAATGTACTGACCTTCTGTCATGGCATTGATTTCCATTCTTGGATGAATCACTTTAAATCTCACAAATAAAACTTTTTCCAGAATATCAACTTGCGAGAGGCGTGCTGTCATGGCCATGTGATTGGCGAGTTGTCTGAACATAAGCATTTCTAAATTAGCTGCATCTTTTGGAATCGTAATCTCCTCGATCACGACGGCCATGTTATTTCCCTCACAAAAGAGTTTCCAGTTTTCTGGAGTATGTTTCACGAGGCGTACAAGGGCAGCCTTACAGGGAGTCGCAATAAGCTTTTCATTGGCAAAGATGCCCCATTGCTCCTTACTTGCAACCTGGTACATGAATAGCCCGAATAGAATTATTCCTATCGCCAAAACCGGATTTTTCATCAAAGAATTCCACAACATACCCTTATTATCCTGTGAAAGCTGATATTTTGCACTAAAGAGTTTAAGCGTCTTATCCGACAAGACTACTCAAGAACGAGGATTTTTATTATGTCTGGATTTGCTCCAAAATTTACGCCTAATGCATGGAAAAAACTGATGGTCTTAGGCCAAAAACAGGGCTCCATCAGGCTTTCAGATCTAGCCCAAGAGATTGGTTTGGGTGAAGAAGAGACTCTGGCTTTTCTTCGTCAGGTCTTCCCGGTGGGGATTGGAGCCGAGATTTATCATCAAGATAATCAGTGCTGGGTGGATATCGATGCCAGCGCTATTCAATACATGCTTCCGCTTTCGCCCGCCGAATGCATTCAACTTCATCAGGTCTTAGAGGCTGTATCAGTAAAGGATGTTTCTCATCCTGAAGTATTAAATAGTCTTAAGAAAAAAGTGACAGATAACGGTCCGATAAAGGTGGTTATGGAATTACTTCAGCAGTTGGAAGTCTGGGATCAGCAGTTAAGTGAAGATCAGCAGGCGATGATTACTCAGCTTGATCAGGCCGTATCTGTTCGAGGTCTCGTGAAAATGACGACCAACGATGGCAAAGATTATTTTGTTTATCCATGTCGGGTGCTTCATCTCGAAGGAAAACTTTCCGTAGTGGCAGAAGATTCCAAAGATCAATGCTTATCAATAATATCTTTAAGCGAAGTTCATTCACTCACTCCCATTGAAACCTCGGGTTTTCCGAAAGTTTCTGGTTTTGAAGTAGAAGAATTTATAAGTGCAGTGCGTGCGATGAATGAAAAAGAAACACGCCTGATTCTCAAGATCAATGAACCACATTCGGTAAATCTTTTCCCTGATCACCACTTTCTCGGAAAACCCTGTATGGTGACTAATCCCAACGGTGATTTGATTTGGGCCGCCTATGTTGAGCCATGCGAAGGACTCTTCGAGTGGCTTATTACTCTGGGCAAAAAAGTTGAGATCCTTGACCCTACAAATTTCAGACAGGAATTTTTAGGATATTGTGAGGATAAAGTGCGCAAAATAGCTTAAGATCTGTGCATGACTCAGCCAGTCCGTAAGACTCCTCCTTATTTTCTCATGTCGTTTATTCCAGCGGTGGCGTACTGGATTCTCGAGAGTAATTTCTCTCTGGAAGTCGCTCTTGTTGGAGGAATAGTTTTAGGTGTTATCGAAATGATCGTTGAGAAAAAATTCTCAGGACATGTTCATACCCTTTCAAAAGTAAATCTTGCTCTCATTGTTGTACTGGGCTTAATTTCATTAATCGCTAAAGAAGGTGTTTGGTTCAAATTACAACCGACCTTCACCGGAATTGGTGTGGCGGCTTTTCTTGTTTATAAAAAAATCAAAGGCCAGTCTCTGATGGTCGATATGATGAAGGACATGGGGCAGGACAAGTTGCCGATGCCACCCGATGCCTACAAAACACTTGAATGGCATCTTTGTCTTTTTCTTATAGGCTTTGCCATCTTTATGGGAAGAGTCGCCTTGTATGAAACAACAGCAACCTGGCTTTTCTGGAAAACGGGTGGGTTTTATATTGTTTTCGGTAGCTTCATGCTGGTGGAAATGTTTTATCTGAGATTCAGTATGAAAAGGAAGAAGTCATGAAAATTTGTATCTTCTGTGGAGCCGCCTCCAGTAATGATCCGGAAGTAAATAAACTCAGCCTCTCAGTTATGAAGCATTTCAAAGATCATAATACAGAACTCATTTATGGAGGAGCCTCCATTGGAGTGATGGGAGATCTGGCCAATGAACTGATGAATCTTGGTGGAGAAGTTACAGGTATTATTCCCCGTCAATTAATGAAAAAAGAAGTTGCTCATGCCGGTCTTAAAAACCTGCATGTGACCGTCGATATGCATGAAAGAAAAAAAATGATGTACCAAATCTCAGATGCTTTTCTGATCTTTCCTGGAGGTATGGGAACGATGGATGAAATGTTTGAGATTCTGACATGGAGACAACTTGGACTGCATAGTAAGCCAGTGGCCATTCTCAATATCAATGGGTACTACGATCATCTGCTTAAATTTTTAGATCAGGCGGTGGCTTCCAATTTGGTAAAACCTCAGGATCGTGAGCTCCTTTTTTCATCAACGGATTTTCGTGAAATCTGGAAACATTTTCAGGAGAAAGTGAATGTCTAAGATTGAACTCAAGCCTTACGATCAAACTGATAAGAATTCAGCGATGGAACTTTACCAGTTAATCAAACAGTACTATCCCAAGTCACCCTGGCCTCCAACGGTAGAAAAAATCATGGCCGGTGGTGTAGTTTACTTTCGTGCTTTTTTTGGCAATGAACAAATTGGGATCACTGGATATACTCTCAAAACTCCAACTCTGGCCGAAACGATCAAGACGACGGTCTTTCAAGAGTTCAGAGGAAAAAATTATGGAACACTTCTCTCGCAGGCCATTGAAGATGAATGCAAACGAATTGGAGTAAAAAAAATCATGTCGACTGTTTATTTTTTCAACCATGCCATGGTTGCGATCAAACTCAAGCAAGGCTACACCATTGAGGGATATCACCCTGATCATGAAGCTCCGGGTTTTCATGAATACAGTCTGGGTAAAGTTCTCAAATGAGTTGGCTTACTAACATTTTCGGACAAGATCCTAAGAATCTTTTTTTGGCCTTCAATCCTGAAGGATCCAGCTGGAGAATCATGAGCTGGAATCTTGATCTTAAAAATCCGAGTGAACGACAATGGGTCATGGAAATTCATTCTGAGAAAAGACAAACCATTCATTGGACAAGAAATACTCACGAAGAGGTTCTTTTTTTTGAAAATGAAAGGCTCATACGCAAACGGCGGATTTCTACGGATAGTGACTACAAAGACCTGATGAATATTTCCATTCATTCCATGCTAAAGTACGGACTTGAGTCTAATCACGAGTTCATGCTTGCTCCTGTGAGTGGAGCAACGGCGATGGACTTTGGGTCCGAGGCCCGCGCCCTGCAGTGGATTCAGGCAAGCTTTGGAACTCTTAATCGTGCTTTGGATAATTTCAAAAATCGACCTGATCTCATTTTGACTGCGGCCGTATTTTCGGGATTCATTCCGGATAGTGGAGAAAATGTTTTGCGAGTTCTTGCCTTCAATCTTGATATCTTTTTCTACCTGAGAACTGATTTATCACTGCATATAGTGGTTTTTGATGACAAGAACTTAGGTCCTGGATCGGCCAAGGCCCCAACCTTCCAGCAACAAATCAAAGTTACAAAACCGCAATTCTATGATGAAATAGTAAAACTTGTGCATCGAATTGCTATGGTTGGAGAGGTTAAGTGATCGTTTTCCTAGTTTTAGTCGTAACTTATTTTTCATTTTCCTGGGGCCTGCCCTGGCAAAAAATCCCGTCGTCTATTTCCTTCTCTTATGTTTTTGATCTTCTTTTCGCTCTTAGTGTTTGTTTTTTCTTCAGGGTTCCATGGAAATTTAAGTGGAACATAAATAAAGAAACCTTTAAAAGCATCGCCGAAGTCGTGGCCCTGGCCGTGGGATCGTTGTTTGCGCTCTGGTATCTTGAAATCGAGACGCCACTGCGTTTAGTAAATAATCTCGAATGGCACTTGCTCTTGTTTGCACCTATCTTAGAAGAACTCGTCTTCCGTCAAACCTTCCAGCGTGTGCTGATTTCAAGTATGGGTGGAAAACGAGTCACTTCAATGCTCGTGGCTTCGATTTTTGCATTTTCTCATCTGATTGGGCTTTCGGTTCTTCCACCAGAGTATGTTCCTTTTATTGGTTTTCAGGTGTTCTACACCTTCCTTCTTGGTCTTCTTTGTGGACAAGCACTCCTTCGTTTTCACTCAGTTCTGGCACCCATCTTGCTTCATTTCATCTTTAATCTGACCTTTTATGCGGCACTCCAATTCGATATCATTTAATTTACTTTTCCCCCGAGCTTTTGCTATATTGCGGCAAAATTATTAACCCTTAGTCTTAGACTTTAATAACTAAATTTTTAGGGGTCCATGGAAACTGCAAACACAAATATTGTGAAGGTAGGCGAACTCGATTTCCCTCCTCGCAAAGTCTGGTTGAAAACTTACGGCTGTCAGATGAACTATCATGACACCGAAAGAATCCTTTCTCATCTTGATGCCTTGAATTTTACCCGCACTGAAGAGGCCACTGAAGCCGATCTGGTGATCTACAATACTTGTGCAGTTAGAGATCTCGCTAACCAAAAATTTTATTCCCATCTTGGCGAAACTAAAAAATTAAAAGTTGATCCTGAAACGGGACTTAAAAAAGATGTCATCATCGCTGCAGGCGGTTGTATTGCTCAGACCGAAGGTAAGGATCTGGTAAAAAAATACAAGCAGCTGGATTTTGCATTTGGAACTGATGTGATCGATAACATCGGTGAGATGGTTTACCGTGCTTATGCTGGAGAAAAAGGTTTCTCCGTTACCTCATGGGATCGGGCCGATAATTATTCTATTGAAACAAAAATTACTCAAGGAATTCCTCAGGCCTTTGTGAATATCATCAAGGGCTGCGATAAATTCTGCTCTTACTGTATTGTGCCTTTCACTCGTGGACGTGAGAAGTCTCGACGTCATTCTGAGATTGTGACCGATGTAAAACGTTTGGTGGAATATTCAGGCATCCAGGAAGTCATGCTTCTGGGTCAAAACGTGAATTCCTTTGGAAAAGATAATAACGAATCTCTGGCCGGACTCATTATGGAGCTGGAAGAGATTCAGGGTCTTGAACTTCTTCGTTACACGACTTCTCATCCTTATGATGTGACAGATGACTTGATAGAGGCGCACGCTAAGTCTAAAAAACTCGCCAACCACCTCCATCTTCCTGTGCAGAGTGGATCTAATGCAGTTCTTCAGCGCATGCTACGCGAATACACCATTGAGCACTATCTGGAGCTTCTGGCCAAAATGAGAAAGGCCAATCCAAAGATGGTGATCTCAACAGATATTATTGCGGGCTTCCCGAATGAGACAGAAGAAGAACATTTGGCGACCATGAAACTTCTTGACCTCGCTCAATTTGATAACGTTTACGCTTATTCATTCTCAGCTCGAAAAGGGACTAAGGCCGCTCGTATGAGTGATGTCCTGACGGATGAAGTCCGTGGAAAAAGATTACGTGAGATCATGGCAAAACAAATGAAGATCCAAGAAGATGTTCGTGGAGCGATGATTGGTAGTACCTACCGCGTGTATGTTCAGGAGAAGGGGATTAATAAAGGTATAACTAAGTGGTCTGGACGCACGTCTTGCAGTCGCATGGTTCACTTTACTCCGGAGAGTGAAGATCAAAATTTCCAGTGGCACTGGGCCGATGTAGAAATTGTTTCAGCTACCGCTCACTCACTTCAGGGAGTTCTTCTTAAGGATCACGGGAAAAAACTCTCGTGAAACACTTTTACTTTGCCCTAGCGTGGGTAAGTTTTGTTTTAGGGCTTATTGGAGCATTCTTGCCGGTTTTACCTACAACTCCGTTTCTTATTTTATCGGCCTTTCTTTTTTCTAAGTCATCTCCGCGCTTTCATGTCTGGCTTCTCTCGCTGCCTGTGGCCGGAGATGGAATTCGTGACTGGAATGAGAATAAAATCATCCGCCCACGTGCCAAGGTCCTCTGTGCCGTGATGATGGCAATGTCTCTCGGTGCCATGTGGACCTTCGCTCACGTGCATATTATGTTGAAAATTACCATAACCCTTCTATTATCCAGCGTAGGACTATTCGTTTTCACCAGAAAGAGTAAGTAATGCAAATCGGTCAGTACGCATCTTTAGAACATGGTAAGGATTTCAACAAAGATCATTTCGTAGTGAACTGGACGTTTTTTAATATCTGTAATTTTAGCTGCTCTTATTGTATTCCAGGACTCTATGATGGATCCCAAAAAGGTTTTGATCTGGATGTTGTTAAAAGATTCATCGATCAAATCTTTTAAAATAAAAAAGATAAAAAGATATTCTTTGAGTTTACTGGTGGAGAGATTACTTTTTATCAGCACTTCAAAGAGCTTTTCAGCTGGCCCAAAGACTGGCCTCTGAAGTCAGTGGGATCTCACTTGCCATGCAGCCGTTATTTGATCGTTTTACCGGACCCATGTTTAATAACAAACCGGAAGAAATCGAAATTCTCCAAACCCCGGATCTTCCTTGGGAAAAAAATCTTCATCAGGGAATTTCTCATCCTGTGGTCTTCCCAGGGGAAATGAAAAAAGTCCATGTTGATGGCAGTTCAGAAATCGTGGATCCAACCTTACTTATCATTCGGTTTGAGAATCTTTGGTTTGGTTGGAAATGTTTTATCGGGATTGAGAATCTCGTCATCTCGCCCAATGGTATCATCATGAGAGGAATTTGCGGAGTAGGGGGAATCATCGGAAATATTCAGGATACTAACTTCAAACTTCCCGTTGAACCGGTCTTGTGCGTGAAGAAGAGATGTTATTGTGCTTTTGACATAATGTGCACGAAGATGAATATTTAGAGGATGAATATAAAAAAGATGTTTTTAATCCTTGTCGTGCTTTTTATTTATCCATCGGTAGGAAGAAGTGCGATGGATTTGAAACAGTTGTTGGAACAAAAAACCTTCCATTACCAAGAGCTCGATATTTATTACCGCAGCCTTCTTGCCTCAGTGAAAACCGATAATGATAATTTGTTTTGCCAACAAGTACGAAATAGCGTGAATCTTTTGAATGGTATTTTTGAAGATGATCTGGTTCTTATTAAATCTCTTAGAACTTCAACCAATGTTGATTTTCTAGAATATGCTACCCATTTAGAAGAAAATTCATTTTCTCCTTTGTTTTCATCACTTTCATATCAAGGACTCTGCGACCAAGGACAACGATCAGAAATTTTAGGTCTCAAAGTCAGTCTTCAGTATCACTTGATGAATATTGATTATCTTAACCTGTCTCATCAGCTGTTCTCAGAATCAGTCCCTTCTATTTAGGAGCATTTACCAGATCTTTAAAGACGGATCGTCATACCTTCCAACTCATCGCTTTTAGCGTTGATAATAGGAGACCATCATTTACGCACATTTACAGTAGCGATTCTACAATTATGGGATAAAATACTCCTATGAAATTCCTGATAGTTACCCTAGGTTTTTGCTTGGTTCTGTCCGCTGGTTGCGGCCAGCTTTCCTATTTAACGGAACAGGGTGTTCAGCAGATGAAGATTCAGTGGGGCGGTCGCTCCAATGATGAGGTTTTAAAAGATCCCAAACTCACTGATGAGCAAAAACAAAAGATCCTTCTCGTTGAAGAGTATAAAAAGTTTTTCTATCACTACTTTGGTGCACCTACGACGAAGATTTATTCCAAGACCACCATGCTGGAAAATAAGGCGGTCACTTATCTCGTGATTGCCAGTAAACACACTAAGATTGAACCTCATGAATTTGAATTTCCGTTTGTGGGAAGTTTTCCCTATATCGGGTTCTTTAAACTCGATTCGGCCAAGGAATTTGCCGAAAATCTGAAAGAAGATAAAAACCTTGTGACGTGGATTCGTCCGGTCTATGCATACTCAACTCTTGGTTACCTCGAAGACCGTATCCTTTCTTCATTTTTTGAATACGATGAAGTTGAATTGGCCGAACTCGTTTTTCATGAACTCTTTCACACCATCTTTTTTATTAAAAATGAAGTTGATCTGAATGAGAACCTCGCCAATCTTTATGGTAAAGAAATGCTCAAAGAGTATTTTAAGGGGCAGCCCTTGCTCGATAGCTATATTGCTCGAGAAGAGAAGAAAGAAAAAATTGCGAAGAGGGTAGTAGAGCTTATCGCCATTTTGCAGACGGAGTTCGCCAAGCTTGGTGGTTTTATCACGGATCAAAAAGCGGATGACCTGACAGAAAGATTCATCACCGAAGTCTTTAAGCCTGATCTTCGCCTTCTGTGCCAGAAGCTTGCGTTAGAAGAAACTGAATGCGAACTTAAGGATAACTGGAATCAAGCGAGCTTTGCTGCTTTCCTCACCTACGAAGAAGATCAGGATTTCTTAGATAAACTTCAAAAAGAAAAACAGTTAAACTTAAAAGACTATCTTTCCTGGTTGAGATCAGAATATAAAACGTTTGGGAAACAAAAAAAGGTGGAGAGCTTCACCGATTTCCTAAAACTAAAGGTAACCCATGCGCCACTTGCTACTCATTGATCCCATTGAAAAATTAAATACTAAAAAAGATTCCTCTTTCATGCTCGCCCTTGCACTTCAGAGAAGAGGGATTGAGACTTATGTTTTCTTTGAAAATGATTTTGCCATCACGAATGAGGGAAAACAAAAACTCACGGTCCATAGTTTCAAAGGTGAGATTAAAGCAGATGGATTTTATATGAGTGGTTTTGAGACCATTGGTTCCAAGGTCATTGAGCTTGATTCTTCGGATCTCATTCACATGCGTCTAGATCCACCTTTTGATAGCCGGTACCTCAGAAATTTATGGATGCTCGATCATTTGGCACAGACGGGAATCAAAGTGATGAATCACCCCCGTGGGATCATGCTCTTTAATGAAAAACTTTATGCTTATAGAAAACAAGGCTCCGTCGCAAGTTATGTCGGATCGAATGTTAAGCTCGCAGCTCAGTTCGTTCAGAGCTTAACTCCAAAACCGACAGCACTTATTCTGAAACCGATGGATCTCTATAGTGGGATAGGGGTGGAGAAAATGCCGGTGACAGGATGGGAAGACCGCTTTGTAGAGAAGGTTAATGAGCTCAATGGGCCTGTTATTGTTCAACCGTTTATTGAAGCTGTGGCCCAGGGTGAAGTGAGATCTCTCTACTTCATGGAAAAAGAAATTGGGACGATTCTAAAGATGCCTAAAGAGGGTGAATTTCTCTCTAATATTGCTCAAGGTGCGACTTTCAAGGCCTTTCCACTCTCAGATATCTCCCGTAAGCGTTGTGAGGCGATTGTGAAGGAATTAGCAGAGCATGGAGTTTATTTCGTGGCGTTTGATATTCTGGGAGATGCGGTGACAGAAGTTAATATAACGTGTCCGGGTTTACTAGTCGAAGTAAGTTACGCCCACCAGAAGAATCTGTCGGACGTAATAATCGATATGATTAATCAAAAGTTTTCGTAGCATCGGCGGCGACTTCCATATCCAAAGACCAACAGTCTTTAGTACGAACCGGTCCGAAGGCCTGACAAGTCGAGAAGCCGGTTGTGTAGTTATAACCACATTCTTGGTTAGAAAGAACGTTTGATACGACAACAAAAATACCATTCGGGTATTGAGCTTTATATCCAGACAGATCAATCGCAGCGGTACAGTTATTCACACCAGTGGAATCAATCGAAGTTACGTAGTTAAGACCAGAAAGAACATTGTTTGAATCATAACCTTTCACTGAAACAGTGAACTTCAATTTCGTATAACCTGGAATCGCTGAACCAGTTGTACGACCGTAACAAACGTTAGCGATCTGAGCAGACTCAGGTTGTGGTTTAATTTTAAAACGCACTTTTAGTACACTATCAGTCATGAAGAAAGTCTTCGCTGTTGAAACTGAAGTCAGAAGGCTTGAAGTATTATAATAAGTTCCCGAACCACTTTCAGGGTTGTACCAAGTTCCACCCACTACAGTCATCGTTCCTTTACGAGTATCGTAAGCGGAAGGATTTGATGATGGAGCGTAAACAGCTGAACATGATCCTGTAGGAACTCCCTGTGGATAAAGAGCACCGTAAGTTGGATTGATGACTGTTGAAGCACCCGGACAGCCAGATGCATTCGGAGTGAAATTACAGTTCGTACCATTACTCAAACAGCCAGTAGTTCCAGGGAAGAAAGCACAATAGTTTGAGCACTGTGTTTGTTGACCCTGAACTGGAGGAGCACAGCTTGCTGTCCCACCTGTTGTTGATCCAGTTGTTGTTCCTGATATTAAACAACCAGAGGCGTATGGATACAAACTACAGTTTACACCGTTGCTGCTTGAGCTGCTATTGCTACTCTTCGTACTAGACTTGGTACACCCCACACTCAGGAGTGCTGTCAGCACAAATAGAAAGAAAATTGTCGCTTGTTTCATAGGCATACCTTTAATCCGTGATTTCCTTTTACGTCCATCTCCTTGATCTTTTCGGAAATAAAGCGAAAAACTTGATAAGAGTCTTAAGCTTATGGGCTAAACCCCTGAAAACTCTGAAAAGTCTGTTAGTATTTGATAGATTCACAGGACTTGAAGGGCAGAGAATGGCCCGCTAGAATGACTGATATGAAAAGAACCGACTTTTTCCAATTGATCCAACCTTTGACCGACAAACTCTACCGATTTGCTTTTGCCATGATGCCCGACGATCTTCAGGCCGAGCAACTCGTGATTGATTCATTTAATGCTTATCTTATTAAAGAGAAGAAAAGCATTCTTCGTCAGGATGTGGATCTCACACAGAAGAAAACTCTTCCAGTGATTCGTCGTAAGCATTTCAAAGGTATTCTTCAACACATGATCACGATTGGTCTTCGTCGATCGATCCAGCTTAATGAGCAGTTGAAAATTTCACGTCCGGATGATTTCAAAGCATTCTATGAACTTGATCCAAAAGTCCGCTCGGTTCTGGCCCTTCGTTTTGAAGCGCAGTTCACGGTGGAAGAAATAGAAGATATGACGGCGATGCCAAAATATGAAGTGATTGAAAAAATTCACAACGGAAGATTCCTTCTTCTGAATCATCTCAATGCCGAGGCGACTTTATGATAGAAAACTCTTTTACCAATTACTCTAAAAAAATAGTTCCTTATCTCGATGGCTCAATGTCTCAGGATGAAGTATCTGAATTTGAAGCCTACGTGATGACTCATCCAGAGCTCGAAGCTCAGATCAACACCAAAGCTGAAGAGATGAGTCTTTTAAAGAGCATGATTCCTGCTCAGTCTCCAACTTATGAGACTCACGATTCCCTTGAAAGTGAATTAAAACAATCCGTGTTCAATCTGCTCAAAGAAGATCACCGAACATTGATGAATAGAATTCAGGATAAATGGGAAGAGTTCGTTAACCGCTAGCCATTGATAATAAGACTGAAATAGACTGTAAATTCTTGATCCCGATCCCAGAGCTGTTTGGGTGGGTTGTGGAGAGTGTCCATTTCTTTGAGCACATCCACAAAGAAGTCCTGAAGACGAGTGACATTGGTCCAGCGGACCATCTTGATTTGCTTAAGGTTACCCTTAGAATCAAAGGTCAGCCTTCCAGTCATCGTTTGTTTGTCTTCAGTTAAAGGAAACTGCTTATGTGGGTTTTCTCTCTCGAACTTATCCAGATTTTTGTAGAAAGAATTAATGTAACCAATGGCCGTGCGTCTTTGGAATCCATAAAACATCAGTTCATATTCATTGAGCTCTTCCTCTGAAACGCCCTCAGGAACTTCCAGTTTTACCATGATGTCTGAATTAGAAAGGCTGGCCGCCCTTGGATCTCCCGAGATAGCAGCAGCATCTGATGAGTTTGAGAATTGAGACATCTTGGCGCCATTTAGTTTGATCGCCTCGATTGCTTTGGGTCGTTCTTGGGGAACTACTCCAGGCCGGGATCCAGGTCTGACAGGTTCAGCGGCAGCCACGACTTTTTTAATTTCCTGAGCCTTGAGAGGTTTTTCAGCAAAATCTTTCAGGCTTAAAGGATGAGCAGGGCGATTGACGGTTTGTTTTGATTCATTCAAGGTCGGTGCATACCGGTCTTTCATAATCTGTTTTGAGGTGACTTCACTTTTTGAAAGATAAGTTGAATCTTGAATTTTACTATCGCGAGCACCTACGGTACGGATGCTGCGAACGTTAAGTGGTTTTGATTCTTCACGAACACCGGAGATGTTAGGAGGACTTACTTCAGAAAAATTCGGTAGTTTTTCTAGAGTTAACAAAAGTGCGTGAGCAATTAGTATCATCACCAGGATGACTTGATAGTTCAGTTTGATTTTGAGGGACACTGTTTCCGACATGAGCCGGACTCCTTTGCTCCAGTAAAGTGTACTATTTCCGAGCTAAGAGATGCAATGGACTTGTGCACAATTGTAGGTTTTCCACATTCTTATCATCTTAGTCGGTTATATTTTCCTAACTTGACTCTAACGGGTAGAAAAAGAGACAATAACCGAGAATTTCAGGGCTTCTTAAGCCCATGAAAACAATAAGGATGTTGTTGCCCATGAAAAAAATACTCAGTCTTACCTCGTCGAAAATTCTCCTCTTTTGTGGAATTGGTCTTCTCATGACCATCGGCGGATTTTGGCATTACCAAACAAATCAAGTTCAACATGAACGCATGAATGTTTTGAATCAAGGTGTCGCTACTTGCTTCAATCGTATTTCGCAAACATTCACAGCGATGATGATCAAAGATATCAAGTCTCCTTATTTGCATCAGGCCTTCATGTCACTTTCAGATGAGTGCTTGAATGAAACAATTAAAGGAATGAATCCTTTCAAAGCTGATGCTGGAAAAGGGTACGATGTTCTTAATAAACTTATTTCAGAAGTTCATTGGTTCCACGAAAAAGTTCTCAAAATTCATGCTCCAATGCTTGCAGGAAAAGAGCTGAATCCTCCTATGTCGACTCTCTCTGATCGCTTCGCTAAAATGGAAAATTATAAAATTACTCTTCTTGATGAAGTTGATATGACCAATGAACAAATCAGACAGGTTCAAACCAATGATGAGTTCTTGATGGGTACAGGCCTTATTATTTTCGTTCTTTCTTTGAGTGCCCTTGCTCTTAAAGAATTCAGCCGCGTTCAAAATCAAATGCAGATTGAAAAAGAAGCCATCAATTTATTGAAAGCGGGCCAGGCCAATGTTGGTGCGATGGTTGATCGTTTGGTGGAGAGATCACTCACGTCACAGGGCTTTCCAGTCACCGCACAGATTTTCAAAGATTATCACGAAACACTTTTAGAGCGCTTAAACGCTCGTATCATTTCAACTGATGAAGCTAAAGTTGAGCCGGAAGAAGCGGAAGAAGATACTTACGAAGTGGCGGCTCCCATTTTGGGACCAAAAGCTTCTCTAAAAGAAGTCGTTGTTTCACTGCAAAATATTCACTCTAAAGAGTTGCTCAATATCTCTGAGGTCAGAGATGTCTCTCTTGCCATCGCTTTTGAAAGCTTTGAGCAGATGATGAATGCCGCAGTTACTTTATTCTCGTCGCACCGTCAGGATACCCATAAGAAGATCATGATTTCTAACCAGATTCACTCTGATAGAACAGTCATCAACCTCTTTCTTGCCAACAGTACATTCACTTCGTCTGAGTTAGAGGCCAATCAGAATGATAAAGCATCAATGGCCCATATCGCTGATGTGAATCTCAT
>JBBARF010000002.1:0-71979 GCA_040399925.1 Bacteriovoracaceae bacterium | reverse complement strand
CAATCACTTCTTCGATTTTTCCACCAAATGATCTAATCGCTCTACTCACTGCGGCAGCTTTGATAAACTGTGGTCGAGCTCCGACAATGGTCAATATTTTCATTCAAAAAACTCCACTAAGATTTGGCCTTAGTGTAGCATACGGGGCTAATCAGAAAAGTGTTTTTATAAAGTAGGAATCATTCATTTGAAAAATATTCTTCGTCAGTATCACGTCATTCTTCTTATCTTTTATCTGAGTATCATCACTTTACTTGCCAGCTGGTTTACAAGTCCTGATTTCAGAGACTCAAATGTTTTTATCGTGGGCATCATCCCTACTGTATTCTTAATCTTGTTTCTCTTTAGATCAAAATCTCTGAAAGCGAAGATGAATTTCGAAGATCCCAAGCTTGAAAAGTTCTTCAGATATTATGATATTGCGATAATAGCTTTAACCTCACTGTGCTTCATCTCTATTGCCTATGCTATTTCTAAAAATCTTGGCCTTTTTACAGATTCGTTTTCCTATTCCCTAAGACTCATTTCGACTGCGTTGCATCCCCTGTATCCTCTGGAATCGAGGTTGTTTCACACTTTGATTCCTTTCAGTCTCGTTGCTCCCTTTGGCTCAAAATCAATCAAGAAAACTTTATGGGTCATGTACATCCTTCTTATTTTTTGCCTACAAACCAAAATTGCACCAATCTATCTTTTTTTAATAATTTCTCTGAAACTCTTTTTTTACGAAGAGATTCCTCTCAAGAAAAAAATGACTATTGGAAGTATATCTTTAATCGGATGCCTCATCCTGTTCGGTTTTACTTATAAATTTTCAGCCAGAGATTTTGATAGGTTGATGAAAAATGATCAGCTCAAGCAGGCAATGTCGACCCAGATTTCGGAATCTAAGCCCTTTACCGATTTTCCTAAACAATGTGTCCAGAAAGAAGACCCAACACTTTCGGTGGCATCCTCATATTATAGTTTCAATAAATTTTCATCTGACTTCTTCTACAGACTGATACTGCTACCTGCAATAGTATCCAGAATCTATGTCTGTGCTTGGGATAATGGGTTTAAGGGATATTTCCAGGGTCATCAGATTGCTAGAATTTTTAAAGCCTACGTACCTGTGTATAACATCATTTATACTTCATATTTCCCTAACCATGCGGGATTTTCACACGGGCATGCGGTAGGTAATTTTGTCTTTGATTCTTACTTTCAATTAGGTTTTGTAGGAACTTTATTTTGCATCCTCGCTGTACTACTTTTACTAGTTCTTATCGATGCCCTACCGGAAACGGAAAGTTTCAGAGGCTTAAAACACTTAATGAAGCTCAACTTTTTATACGGATCTCTTACTGCCTCCCTCCTCTCTACTTTCCTTTTTTTTATACCTCTTCTGGGTTTGATTATTTACTTACTCTTGAACAGAGATAGTAAACAGGCATAAAAGACTATGCGCGCAACGTTTAAACTCTCTACGAATTGAGTACTTTTGAAGTAGCATACGGACTCATAAAAAGAGACGAAAACTATGTGCGGGATATCAGGAATAATTAGTAAAAATGGCTCGAAGCCAGATCTTGCTAAGCTTTCATGGATGACAGATTTGATTGCCCACAGAGGACCTGATGGGGATGGGTTCTATACTGATTCCTCAGTTGGCTTTGGCCACCGTCGATTGGCCATTATTGATCTAACTAGTGATGGCCATCAACCCATGCATTATTTTGAAAAATATACGATCACGTTTAATGGTGAGATCTATAATTATCTGGAAATCAAAGAAGAGCTCAGCAAACTCGGATATAAATTCCAAACTAAGTCTGACACAGAAGTTCTTCTAGCTTCATATGATTACTGGGGTGAAGACTGTGTTAATCATTTCAACGGAATGTGGGCATTCGCGATTCATGACAAGATAAAGAAAGTTGTTTTCTGCAGCAGAGACAGATTCGGAGTTAAACCATTTTATTTCACTGAGGATGCAGATTTTTTTAATTTCGGAAGCGAAATCAAGCAGCTCCTCGATCCCCATTCAAAACATCAAGCCAATAAAGATCTACTTGGTCACTATCTACTTACTGGTATGCATGATCATGAAGAAGATACTTTTTTCATAGGTATAAAAAAACTTCTTCCCTCTCACAATTTAGTTTTTGATTTGCGTTCAAATACCTTCACTCTTAACAAATATTACTCGATTCCAAGAACATTATTAAAAACAGACTACTCGCAATGTTTGTCGAATGCAGTAAAACTAAGACTCAGATCCGATGTAAAAGTCGGCACTTGTTTGTCTGGAGGCCTTGATAGCTCAACTATCGCTGCAATCGCTTCTAAGTTGTATCAGAATCCCAGCGGCGAAAAGTTTAGCGCTATCCACGCTAAATCTGTAGAGAAAGCCACTGACGAAAGTTCTTATGCCATTGAAGTCGCTAAGCACTCAAATATAAATCTCCACATCATTGAACCAAGTGCTGATGAATTCAAGGCAATCTTTGATGAAGTCATTTATACCCAGGAAGAGCCATTCGCGAGTCCCTCAATCTATTTGCAGTACTTCGTTATGAAGGAAGCTCGTAGGATTGATTGCAAGGTGATGCTGGACGGCCAAGGAGGAGATGAAACGCTACTTGGTTATGAAAGATACTATGCTCCTGCTTTCGCATCATTTTTTAAAAATAAAGGCTTGTGGTCTACTCTTAGTGAGATGAAGGCTTCTAGGAAGAATAATTCTAAGATGGGCTTATTCAGCATCATCAAGTATATGGCGGGAACGTTTCTCCTAGGATTGAGACATGCCTACCTGAAAAACAAGCTAAGTTTCATTAGAACAGAAAACTTCCCAAATGAGTTCAGCTATTGGAAGCTCATCCGTAGAGACGCGCTGAATATCTTCAAAATTCAAGAGACTGAACTCTTCATGACTAATCTCCCTGCTCTTTTAAGATACGAGGACAAAAACTCGATGAGACATGGGATTGAGACGAGACTCCCCTTCATAGATTATAAATCTGTTGAATCAGCTTTGAACCTTCCTACAGATCAAAAAATCCATGATGGATGGACCAAGCATGTTCTGAGAAAGGTTTGTGAACAATACCTACCTAGCAACATTGCCTGGAGAAAGAGCAAGCTTGGCTTTAATGCCCCTGACAAAACATGGCTCAATACATTTAAAGACCAGTCAAAAGTAGAGATTCAAAACTCTAAAATCCTAGACCACTTCATAGATAAGTCTAAAGTCAGTGACTATCCTGTTTGCGGAAACTGGACGATTACCTGGAGGCTTCTGAACATTGCCGCCTGGGAAAGAATTTACAAAACCTATGTCTAAATTAAAAAAAGTTTTGGTTATTTGCCAAAATTACCCATCCAGAGAAAACCCTTTTTCCCAACCCTTTATTCATAATCGATTGAAGGAATTTTATAAGGTATTTGACCTTTCAGTCGTAAGTTTTGCTGCAACAGAAAGTTACGAGATGGACGGGATTAAAGTTTACTCCGAAAAAGACTTCTCTAAACATTTCGGCATGACGACTTTTGATTCACTCATTAGCCATGCTCCGAACATCCGAAACCATTACAGGTTTATACTTCGAAATTTTTTTAATTTCATGAATATACTATTTATTTTTCATGGCTACGAAGTTATTGATATTCAGAAGAGAATTTATAATCAACCAACTCAATTAAAATTCCCGCATCCTTATCCTTTGATAAGTAAAATCTATCACAAACTTAAACTTCCAATAACTTCATTGTTTTTATCAATTCTTAAAACCTTGAAGAAATGCAATTTTATTTTTGTGAGCCAAGAATTACTCAAAGAAGCGACGGAAGATCTAAAGTGTAATCTCTTTAAAAATGAAAAAGATACATTCGTCGTGAATAATCCGATCAACTCAATATTTAACTCTACTAGTTATCAACCTACTAATGAATTTGACTTTATCTGTATCCGACCTTTTGATGATCCAAAGTATGGTATCGACATCTTTATCAAACTGGCTGAGTACAACCCAGAATTTAGTTTCCACTTGCATGGCAAGGGGACCTTACCTGTATTTAAAACTTGGCCATCAAATCTTAAGGTCTTTCATAAATATATATCTCCAATGGAATTGCCATCGATATTGAACAAATATCGTGCGGCTATCCTTCCTACGAGATGGGATTCACAGGGTGTACTGGCATGCGAAATTGCCACTTTAGGAATGCCGTTGCTGACATCTGAGCTACCAGTCTGCAAGGAAATGCTTTCAGACTTGAAAAACGTGATTTTTATCAACAATAATAATTTTCATGAAATTAAGCTTAGCGAACTCAAGCTGGTTTCCCATAAAACATTTTCAACTATTTTCTCACATGAAAGAACGACTAACAAAGAGATCGAAATCTCATTAAACTTGATTGAACAAAATGGATAAAAAGCTTAATATTTTAATCCTTTATTCTTGCAGTGAGTTTCCATTTCGAAAAACTTTTAGCGCATTTCTCAAATCCTTTCAAAAATACTCTAATCATAAAATCTACCTGGTCAACTTCCCCTTTTTTTTTCCAAAGAAAGCATTAGGCACAATTGAATGGGATTTGATTATTTTTAGTCACTCATTCACGGCTCCCTGGAATAGGGAGAGATATCTAAAAAAGATTCAATGTCTCGAAGCAATGGGTTTGAAATCTACCATGAAAATTGCATTTTTCCAGGATGAATATTTTAACTCCGACCTCACGAACCTATTCATATCGAAGTTTGAGATCGATAACGTTTACACTGTCGTACCTGAAAATGAATGGAACAAAATCTACCCTGATGTTTTAAAAGAAAACATGACTTTGTATCTTACAGGTTACATTTCAGATGATGATGTTAAAGAAGCCAATGACATTTTGGCTCGAAAATCCAAGGACATTGGAATTTCTTATCGTACTGCATACCCGGGACCACAAATGGCGGTCCTCGGGAAAGTGGGTTGGCTTAAGTATAGAATTGCAGATTTCGGAAATAGATTGAATATTCCAAATTCAGATATCCAAGTAGGTAGTGGTTTTTTAACGGGCAATAGCTGGTTTGAACTTTTGGCCAGATCGCGCTTCACCCTTGGTGTTCCCTCAGGTTCCAATGTATTAGATGTTGATGGATCCATATCTTCACTTCTGGCCAAAAAACAGAACTATGATATTGCTGAGCTTACACAATTATTTGAGGCCAAGAACATCTCTCAAGATTATAAACTAGAAGTCATTTCGCCAAGAATATTTGAAGCAGGAATGTTCAACTGCTGCCAGATCCTTGTAGAGGGAAATTATTCAAATATTTTAACCAAGTACAAACATTACATCCCTGTATCAGTAGAATTAGACAATTTAGATGAAGTAAAAGAGCTCATCAAAAATGAAGCTTATGTTCAGGAGGTTATTACAAATTTTAGAAATGATGTAATAAATAATCCCAGCTTAAGCTATTCGCACTTTATAAAAACCTTTTTCAATAAGTGGGATTTTGCTCCAAATGGTAGAATGACGGTCCTACAAAGCCTCCGCGTTAAGACAGGAAGCTGTATAGCTTATCTCATGCTTCGACTTTACAATAATCGCTTTGCGCAGCTTGGAATTAAAAGATAAAATTTACTATAAATTTTTGAAGGGAAATACGTGAAAAAAATATTAAGACTAAAAGACTTTGCTGAAACACTGAAATCACCCGATTGCGACAGGAACCTCACTATTGGTATGAATGAACTCACTGATGGAGAAAACAAATATCCGTTAATTAAAGAACTGCCTATTCTTCTACCCGCTAAACTGCAGCCTTTCATAAAAAATGGGCGCATTGAAATACCGATGGATCAAGCACTCGAAAAATTCGTTCAATATTTCCTTATTAGTTCAATCAAGCAGAATCATCCCACTATTAATAGTGACCATAATGATTATTGGTACAAAAGACATATGGATAACTGCAAGAGGCTATACGGCCATTGCAATGATGGGCTGCTTTTAGATATTGGCTGTGACACTCCAAGTATCAATATCAATCTTCATTCGAAAGATATTAGTTATGTTGGACTCGATCCTTCTTTCACTATTACTGATGAATTTCGAGTGATTGGAATAGCTGAACTATTACCTTTCAAGGATAGTACTTTTGACAACGTGCTTATGATGTCGAGCTTGGATCATGTTTTAGATTATCACAAGGCTATAGATGAGGCTTACCGTGTATTAAAACCCGGTGGAAAATTATTATTCTCATCACTAATTTGGACAAAAAGAGCGGAATTATTTAACGACACTAATCATTTTCATCATTTCCGTGAAAACCAGTTAATGACAGTTCTGGAAAATTTCAAAATCTCATATCTGTTCAAAGACGTTTGGAAAGATAACGATCATCGAGAATCCCTTTATCTGTGTGCTGTGAAAGACAGTTAATGAAGATTCTAATTACAGGTGGTTCAGGATTCATTGGTTCTCGATTACTTCAGCTCCTAGATGAGCTGGGACTGTCTACGCATTTTTATATACTGGCTAACTCCAAAGCTTCATATGAACTAAGAACCCCATATACAATCATCTCATCACAATCATTCAATGAATTCCAGGATCAATTTGACTCCATAATCCACCTGGCCCAGGAAAGAAACTATAGAGACTTCCCTAAGCAGGCCAGATCCATTTTTGATTGTAACATTCTATTGACCCAGCAACTTTTAGATCTAGCACTCAAAAACCAGGTCAAACACTTTCTTTATGTTTCAAGTGGATCCGTCTATGATCTTTCTAAATCCCCTATCACCGAGGAAAGTTCTACACAGGTTTCAGATTATTATTCGTTCAGCAAACTTACGTCTGAAAATCTAATCAACTTGTATTCGAAATTTTTTAAAACGACGATCCTTAGATTATTTAACCCCTACGGACCAAACCTGGGAGATAAATTTTTCTCAAGGATTGTAAAACAAATCCAAAACGATCAGCCGATCAAGATCTACCCTGGTAAAGACTTTAGTTTCAATCCCATATACTTAGATGATATTTGTTTCGCTCTGATTGAGTCTTTGAAGCAAGCACCTCAGGGAACGTTTAACCTCGGAGGAGATGAAGTAGTCAATTTCAGGAAAGTTATTGATATGATTTCAAAAATATCAAAAAAAGATCTAATAATTCAGGAATCATTAGATGCAAATAAATACGATATGATCGCTAGACCCACGAAATTAGTTAATGAGATAAATTTTAAATTTAAAACCAGGCTAGAAAATGGATTGCAAAAATTTATTGAATTCAATGGATGAGGCATTGATCTACGAAAACTACAAAGCAGCGCTAAATATTATCAAGGCGCGTAATCCAGCATTCCTTGCCGGAAAAATTGATTTTTCAAGCCTTAACAAAGAATCCCATTTTTCAATCATTCGTCATGATGTAGATTTTCTTCTTAATCCTGTTCTAGAGATGGCCACACTTGAAAAGTCTCTGGATATTCAGGCAACTTACTTTTTTCTATCGAACGCCGACAAATATAACTTAATTTCAGATGAAGGCTTGGAGTTAATCTCGACGCTCAAAAAACTCGGGCACTCAATAGGAATTCATTTAACCTCGAAGGAGCTAACGAGTGAAAGTGAAGTTCAAGGAGCATTAGAAAAGGAAATTCTATTCTTCGAAAAATTCACAAACACTACTCCTGAGTGCTTCTCTTACCATATGCCCAATCCAAAAATCCTTGAGAATAAATCTGATAGCTACCTCGGATTATCAAATTATTACAGTGAAACTCTTTTCAACAAATTTAAGTATCTTTCGGATAGTAATGGTTACTGGAGACACGAAACATTGAAGTCTTTTATGGATAAAAACTGTGATGAAAACATTTACCTCCTCACGCATCCAGTATGGTGGGATCACAAACCTGGTACACCTAAGACAAGACTTAAAAACGCCTTAACCTCTTCAGATGAACATTTTACGAACTGGTACAAAAATGTATGTGAAAAATATAACCGGAAATTCTTTTAGTTCTTACTTAAGATCATATGCAGATTCAGTAATGACCAGATAAGTAGACGTTTATTTTCTCTTCCATTAATGTGATTTTCCAGGGCAGATTCAACTTTCTTTTTTGATAAATAATTATAAATCGGAGAATCGTTCTCTAATAAAATTTTCTTTGTGAAGTCGATGCTCTCACCTTTAAACCAACTTGCATCAGGAGCTGAAAACCCCTGTTTCTCTCTATTGGCAACTTCCTCTGGAATATACTTTTTCATTAGTTTTCGGAATAACATTTTCCCATCTGATGTTCTTTGGATTTGTGAGAATTTTTCAGAAACCTCATTCTCATTGATTTTGTGTTGTTTATCCAAATTATTCAGCTTGAATCTTAGTGGCAACTTCATTCCAAAATCCACTAGATCATTGTCCAACAGCGGCACTCTGGTTTCCAATGAATGGGCCATACTTAGCTTATCTTCAACAACCAAAAGACCATGAAGAAAAGTTTTAGCTTCAAAATAAAGGGAAGAATTAATCAAATCCTCATTGCTCTTTATAGAAGGTGATTGATTATTGAAAACAAAACGGAAAATTTCTTTTGTATCAACTTGTTTAACATCAGTCCAAATTGGATCAAAGAATTCTCTCATCTCACTATTGGGAACAAGTCTCTGCCAATAAGCATAATATGCATCGATGTATTGATCGAAATTTAGATTATTTTGTCCGTGGTAATATCTCCACGGATAGCCAGCAAAAATCTCATCTCCTCCACACCCTGAAAGTACGACTTTTGTAAACTTGCTTGCTAGTTTAGCAGCATAGAAGTTGGGATAGCTTTGCCCAACCCTTGGCTCATCAAGATGGTAAGCAACCCTTGGTAAACATCGTTCCATATCTCCGGACTTCAGAACCATTTCATAATGCTCTGTTTTGAAGAGATACGACATTCTTTCCGCTTTCTCACGTTCGTCATACGCCAGCTCAACACCAGATGCAGAACTTAGATCGAATCCTACAGTGAAAGTCTTAATGTAGGGCAATTCCTTGGCTGCAATTGCCGTGATTGAACCAGAGTCCATCCCACCACTTAAGTAAGATCCTATTTCCACATCTGAAACTAATTGGCGATTAACTGCATTTTTAACCAGCGAATCCAATTCTTCGAGATATTCCCCTTCAGTCAGCTGTTTATCAACCGGATCACTCTTGAATGAGAAATCCCAAAACTGAAAAAGCTTCAACGATGCAGATGGATCTTTGATGAAGGCGAAGTGCCCGGCCGGAAAGATAAAAACATTTTTAAATAAAGTTTCTTTTCTGAAAAAATTCTGAAAAGTCATGTATTCAACGAGTGACGACTTATCTACTTCTCGTTTGAAGCCCGATATTGCATCAAATGCTTTATTCTCAGAGGCAAAATATAGACTGCTATTTTGATTAGTGTAATAAAGAGGTTTGATACCATATCTGTCACGAGCAACAAACATTTGCTGCTCAACTTTATCCCAGATAAGAAATGCGAACATACCGTTGAATTTATGTAGGCACTTCTCTTTCCACTTAATGAACGAATACAACAGTACTTCAGTGTCGGAATTGGTTTTGAAAACAAATCCTTCAAGTTCGAGAAGTTTTCGAAGCTCACGGTAGTTGTAAATTTCACCATTGTAACTAATCGTAAAACGACCATCATTTGAAACCATAGGTTGATTGGAAACCTTCGCTAAATCAATAATCGATAACCGATTATGACCTAAACCAATGTTTCTATCTAGAAAAATACCGCGCCCATCAGGTCCACGATGGGAGATAGTATTAAGCATCCCTTCCACATTTTCATGCGAAACTGATTTTTCTTTCTGATTTATAATTCCGATAATTCCGCACATGTCTTTACTCTATCTATTATCGTGACCAACACCTTTCACTTGTTTTCTTCTTGAATCAATCGCTGACTTGTCCGATTTTCGCCAGTCCACTAATCTCTGCATGCCTTTCTCTAAATCAATTGTCCAATCGAATCCTAAGTCTTTTTTAGCTTTGACTGGACAGCCAACACGGTTTGTAACAAAAGTTAAACCTTGAGGTAGGAATTCAATACCAGTTTTACAATTAGTAATCTTTAGGAGCATTTCAGATAATTCTTTGATGGAGGTTCCAATTCCTCTACCCACGTTGTAACACTCACCTGTTGCTGAAGATTTCATAGCAAGAATATTACAGCGAGCGATATCATCCACATCGATAAAATCGTATTGCTGGCTTCCATCTCCATAAACTTGAGGCTTTTCACCTGAATCAATTTTATCCAAGATTTTATGCATTACTGCTGTGTATGCTCCTGTATAATCTTGACGGGGGCCATAAACATTCATGTAACGAAGACCTACCCAATCAAACTTATAACGATCAGCCATAGACTTGAAAAAATGCTCCCCCGCAATCTTACTTGCACCATAAAAAGTGAAGTTGTTGTATGGATGATCTTCGGTCATGGGAAGTTCAAGAGCATTGCCGTAAACAGATGCGCTTGAAGAATAAACAACTTTCTTAATATTATTCTTAATCGCAGCTTCTACAACATTGAAAGTCCCTTGGACATTTACTTCAAATGCAGTTCTCGGATACTCATGACATTGAAGAATCCAAAGAGCAGCGAGGTGGAATACACCATCCATTCCTTCCATTGCTTTAGATAAGATATCCGGATAGAGAATATCTCCACCATGTGGAAAAACAGTACATCTCGGATCCATCAAAGCCGTTTCGATATTATCCATGCGACCACGAAAAAAATTGTCGTAGATAACAACTTCAGCCACATCTTCCTTGAGCAATTGATCTACGACATGCGAGCCAATGAAACCTGCACCGCCAATGACCAAGAACCGCTTACCTTTCAAATCCACTTTAGAACTCCTATTATAGAACGCCAGCCATTATAAGTTTCTTCGTCTCGTCTATACCACAATTAAAAAGGGCATCCAGGACACTCAAACCCATTACGAATTGGTCTGATCCCTTCTGAGGATACTTAGGATGGACGAAGTTTTGCTTAACCAGAGATACACCTTCGGCCTGGAACAGACTATCTTCCTGGTATCCTGTAGCACCCCCACCTTCAAGGTAGGAATCACAACCAGTCGCTTTCGTTAAATCAATTAGGCGCCGAGTCGAAGACGATTGCACATTTAGGGTTGATGAGAGAACGAGCTTGGATTTATCCATCTCAAATAAATCAATAAAATGATATATCGCGTTTAAGTTAAAGGAGCAGAGGCTTTCCGAACTATTCTCAACTAACAGGGAAATATCGGGAATATAATTTTTGAAATAAGGATGACGTCCGTAAGAAGATTCCAATGAAGATAAGACTCGCTTCTTCCATTTGAAGTCTAAAACGAGGGAGTCTTTGATGGAGACTGTACCGGAAGGCCTGGCCACTGGAACGGTGATGAATCTGGCTTCTTTATTGATTAGTAAATAGGTTCGATTGAACCAAGTAGAACCAGTTTTTACCATTTGAACGTCATCTAGAAGAACAAAAACATCGGAGCGATGTATTTTGTTAAAGTAACCTAGCCAAGGGAAAAAATTGGGTTGATGAGCAGCTAAGATCATATCTTTTCATGGACCCAAGATGATGCAAGTTTCAAAAGGCCTGCACCATATTCATTAGTCGTACCAGTGATTGTAAACTTGTTCTGGTTGGTGCTCGCGTATAATTGGTTATTAATCTGAGTATCGGCAATGACTAAATTCAGAGAATACGAACCACTGGAAATTATCAAATTGGGTATTTTGAGTTTCATTTTATGAAGTCCAATATCAAAACTTTCCATCTCTTGAATGGAAGAAACTATATTTACACCAGTTAATGTAAAAACAGCAGCCATCAGTATGGGTTTTTGAATTTTAACGGCTGAATTTAGAGAAAAAGATAATTCTAGATCGTTTCCGGAAGCAAATAAAAGAGGATACTTAACATCGCTAACATGAACCCTTTCATCATTGAATAGTTCACCCTGAGCCCCCTCTGTGTTTTGCTGGGCAACGCTTGCTTCGTAAGCATCGCAAACTTCATTTACAGGCCCAAACATCTGAAGCTCACCTTTTTCAATCCATAGGGCTCGCGAACAATTCGCTCTTATATTGTAAATGTTATGACTTACAAGGAGCATTGCTCCCCCATTATGCTGATATTCAAAAATTTTTCTGAAGCATTTAATTACAAAATTCAAATCACCCACTGATAATACTTCATCAACCAAAAGAATCTCAGGATCGGAATGTATCGCTACCGAGAAGCCGAGTCTTGCCATCATTCCGCTGCTGTATGACTGAACTGGAGAATCGATAAATTCACCAACTTCACTAAAATCAATGATGTCCTGCTCTTTAGTTTTAATTTCATCCGAGGTGTAACCTAGCATTGCTCCAGCAACTCGTATATTTTCTCTCCCAGTAAGAATGGGATTGAATCCAGCCCCCAATGCAATTAGTGCACCTACCTTACCTTTGACAAAAATTTTACCGGTATTAGGCTTTATAAGTCCGTTGATTAACTTCAGTGTCGTAGTTTTACCTGCTCCATTGTGGCCAACTATACCGATGGACTCACCTTTCTTAAGATCAAAACTGATATTTTTGAGGGCCCAAAACTCTTGTGGTCGAAGTTCTCCTCGCTTTGAATCATTGAGGAATATTTCCCCCAAAAGATCTTTAACTCCGTAATAGAGGGATCTTTTTAAATTGCGAGAGAATTTTTTAGAAACCTGATTGAAACTTAAAACAATGTCTTTATTCATGAGGGCATTCTCTCAATCAGGATGGGAATAGAAATTCGATAAAGTATCCAACCAAAAAAAAGAAAAGAAAAACTCAGGAGAGAAAATAAACATATCAAATTCAAATTGGGTGGAAACTGACCTAGGAAGATAATCTCTTTTATATTTGTGAAATAGTAACCAAGGATATTGAATTTAGGAATCCAAGAATGACCAAGCTTTGCATAATCAATTTGATAAGTTATAGGAGTTAAGAAAAAAGCCAATCTCAAAATTACATCAACTACAAGCTTAAAATCAGAATAAAGTATAGAGAGAGGCAGAACTAAAAGACCTATTAAAAATCCAAAGGTGAGTAATCCAATTAACATTGGTATGAGGAGTACCAAATTCCATGACAATTTAATTTGCAAGAAATAAGAGAAAACAAGAGCAATCAGAATTTTTACAATAAAGTTCGACATGACATTTAAAAAACTTGCCAGAAAAATTGATTCTCTTGGAAAATTCAATCTAATAATTGATGAAACATTATTTTGAATTTCTCGGGTAGGCCCTAAGCAACTTTCTGAAAAAAGTTCCCAGAAAATTGTATTGATGAATATAAAACTACCATAATCAATATTTGCTTCCGAAAAATTAATAATATTGGATTTTTGTAAAAAAACAAAACTGATGGTTGTGATGAGTACAGGGACAATCGCACTTAAGTAACCAGTAAAAGTCTGGCGATATTTCGCAGAAAAATCTCTGTAAAAGATTGCCCACGCAATATGGAATGAAAGGCCAAGATCCTTAAGGGCTGATCTAAAAAAAACATTCGGCTCTCTCAAAACAGACTGAGGAAGATATACTTTTGCCTCACTAACGAGAGATTGCGTCATTGTTTGGACTCGCATAATTGCATGATTAAAATTGACTTCAAAATTTACATTAATTGTTCTAAAAATGATATTTAAAACCTATAAGATTACTTTGCGACGCACCATGTCCAGGCTCTAAAAGTATCCGTAATCCCAGGAAGAATTTGAAATGAAAATTGCCTTATTCACTAATTACCTGGGACTTTTTCAATTCGAAAGATCCCCTCTGAAAGAGAAAATCAAATTGGTGGTCAGAGCTCACAATCGGTTTGAGAAACTAGAAGAAATGGACAAATTCTGCTCGATTAACAACATCGAAATACTCACTCAGCCTCCCTATGATTCGCCAGAATATGAAACATTCTCGAAGAAAATTTTAGATCTTAATCTGTCTCACATAATCTCAAATCAATATTCACTTATCATTAGACAAAACTTATTAGAAAAATTTCCAGATAGAGCTATTAATATTCATTGGTCAAAATTACCCAAGAATAGAGGACCGAATCCAATCCAATGGTCAATTATAAAAAACGAATTTGAAACTGGAGTTACAGTCCACCACCTGAGTGACACAATTGATCAGGGTCCTATTCTATATCAAGAAACAGTGTTGATTGAAGAACACGACACATGGGTAACGTTGATGGTAAAACTGAAAGAAGCTTCCAATCAAATCATCGAAAGTAAGCTTGATGAGATATTGATTAATAAGTTGTTGCCTGTAACTCAACAGGAACAAGATGCTACAACCAATCCGCGCTTAAATTCCGATTTTCCAAAAATTGACTTTAGCAATATGACAGATAGAACAATATTCAACATCATACGAGCTCAAATTCCACCATTAGCTGGCGCCTATCTAGAGACCGAAAATGAAACTATTAGATTTGGAAAAAGATTATCAATGGAAGAAGTTGAAGCAGTTCGGAGTATGGTGTCGGAAGGAGATATTTCTTCGATAAAGCGTATTGTTTTATAGCTTTTAACTCATAAGATTTGTGTAGATCTGGTCCATTATTTCGCCACCAACCTCTTTAGAATGCCACTTGATTGCAAATTTACGCGATTTCCTACCGACTTCCTTTCTTAAAGCCTCATTACATATCAACTCAATAAGATATTTTTTTATGTTCTCTGGTGAAGCATTTATAATTGGAAGTTCTTTTACATAGTCTGGTTTTTCTCGATTAGCACTAGCTAACCATTCAGGCCTTAAGAAGCAAATTGTAGGTATACCTAGCATGAGTCCTTCTCTAACATTCGCTCCAAACCATCCAAAAGTTAACATGTCAGCAATGATATCACATTGCCCCATAATGAATCGAACATCTTTAATTGGGATGCCTTCACAAAACACGAGTTCAACCTTGTAGCCTTCTCTTTTAAGTTCCTCAATCAAAGGAAAGTAAATATGACTGCATTTGATGTTCACTCCATCTTTTGTTCTAGCGTTGTAGTTCCCCACTGAATGATAAATCTTAACTACATCCTTGGGGAAATTTAGCTTATATTTCTCTGGAATTTCAAGGTTCGGCTTCCATAATTCTTTATCAAGACAGTAAAACTCAGGGACCTCATGTATACTAGAGTTGAGATTATAGTCAGCTCTGTTACCTCCAGAAAGAATCTGAAAATCAGACATAAAATTCCTGAATTTACCCCATCTCTCAGCATCAGAATTTGTACACACTTTTGTGCCATTCCAAGCACAGATACTGCACACATTATGCGGGCCCCATGTTGAAAAAGTTTTTGGTGTTACCCCATCATGACAACCATTGTTGGTATAAACAATTTTTTTTCCAAGAGCCTTAAGAATCATAAGATCCCAATGTCTTGGTAAGAAATCATAAAAAACATGCGTAATTCTATGAATTTTTTTATGTCGGTATGAAACTGTAAACTTGTTAAGCTCTATCTTTCCTAATCCCATAAAACTCAACAGATTAAGAAATAGTTTTATATTATATCTAAATACAATTCTAAAAGAGAACCAAAGGGGCAGCAGAAAAATATATTTCGCAATTTCAGAAGGTGTTAGATCTTCATTTGAATAGGAAGTTATGAAAGATATTCCACCACGATTAGCAAAATGAAATATTTGAAATTTTAAAAGGGAATTAAGAAAAAACTCAATTCTTGCATCTTTATCCTGCGGAAGAAGTGGGTCCTGGCTCCAGTAATATTTTTGAGATTCAGGATTCGGATCTATGCTTAGAGATTCTACGTGCCAATCTCTTTCTCTCAAGGCTTGAGAGAGAAAAAAGTTATTGTAATAACATTGGCCTACAAATAAGAGACTTTTGTGCATTCATTTTCCAGTTACTAAGCCAACTCAATACAGTTTTTTCAAATTACTTCATTTAAAAAGCATAGTATATTTACTAAATCAGAATATCAATGCTGTGCACCCTAACTAAAGTGGATTGGTGATTATGCTTCGTAAAGTTGTAAAAAAGATATTGGGTAATAACCTTCCTTTTCTCACTTCTGTCGTGGAAGTTAGAAAGTACTGGGAAGATCACAATGTTACACAGCACAAAGAATTTCTAACAGTGGCTGAGTCTCTGAACTACCTGGATTGGAGAAATGACCAGTATCCTGGATACATTGAATTAATGCCTCATAGAAATTTTGATAATTTAACTATTCTTGATTACGGCTGTGGCCCCGGTCATGATCTTGTAGGTCTAGGAACCTTCTCAAAACCCAAGAAATTGATAGGTGCTGACGTTTCCAGAGTATCCCTTGAAGAATCCAAAAAACGGCTCAATATGCATAAAATTGAAGCCGATTTGATTGCTATTGATCCGAAAAAATCTCAAATAGAAATTCCTGAAAACTCAGTTGATTATATCAATTGTTCGGGCGTGCTGCATCATATCGATGACGAAAAAAGCGTCATCAAAGAATTCCACCGTATTTTGAAGCCGGGTGGAACTGGTAGAATAATGATTTATAACTACGACAGTATCTGGGTACATCTTTACGTGGCCTATACCAAAAAGATTTGTGATCCGAGCTTCAAAGATCTTAGCCTTAAACAAGCATTCACAAAAACGACTGACGGAATTAATTGTCCGATTGCTAAGTGCTACACCCCCGAAGAATTCATAAAGATTCTCCAGGAATCTGGATTTGAAGCCAAATTCTGTGGAGCTGCTGCATCGCTTTTTGAATTAAGTTTGATCAAAGACATTCCTGTCGCTCTTATGCACCAGGATCTTCCAGCTGAAAGCAGAAAGTTTCTTCTCGATTTGACCTATGATTCTAAGCTTATTCCATCATGGAAGAACAATGTCGCAGGAATCGACGCTGTCTTTGAAATAAGAAAGCTTTAACCCTGCTGCCTATGCAAGCAAAGATTTAATTCGATCGTAGACTTGATCAGGATCGAATTTAAAATACTTCGAAGAAGTCATGAGCGTTCGCTTAAGTGAAATGACCAGGCTTCGTTTAATAAAATTCTTCACATTCGTTGGCGAAAGCATCAATGAGAGATTCTCCCTCATAACCAGGTAGATTTTTTCTTCATTCTTTTTAGGATAAAAAACGATGGAATTATTCAGATAATCGGATACTTTCGACCCGACAAAGTTTTCGAAATAAACATCTTTTCGATTTTCAATAAATCTAAAATTGTTTTCGCGAATTTGGTCTAATTCCTTATTATCTTTTACCAGTTTTAAAACTTCATCGAGATTACTAAAGTCGTGCTCGAGACTTATGTAATTGTCGTTAGGGGTAATGAGTCCGGAGTAATTACCTTTGAAGAGTATAGGAACACATCCTGATGCAAACATTTCAAATATTTTTGGAGAAACTTGATTCATCTCTACCAAACCTTCATACTTGCTAGAAAGAACCTCAATCTTCTTCTTCAACTCCATGTTTGATTGTCTTAGTTCCTGCAGACATTGAGATAACTTACCATCAAAATCAAAAACATTAGATCCACTCTCTGTACCAAGCATAGTTTTAGATTTTAATAGTCTTACATACCACTCATTGCCATAGATACGGAGAGAATCGTCAACTTCTATATCAGATGATAGATCTCTTCCGTCTTTGATCAATAATTCCTTCAGATGCTTACCAATAATATACTTTTGATAACCCAGGCTTCCATACTCCAGAGGGAGAATTCGCCCACGATAAAAGATATCAATAGTTCTTTCCTCTTTTCTCAAAGCAAGCTTCGCTTTTAAGTCCAGAAGCTCCTGAGTAATGTAGCCAGTGAAACAAGTTAGGAATTGAGTGTCTGAGAAAATCTTCTTAGGATAAACAGTTTCAACGAATTTTTCAGGAACGCAGGTATAAATAACACTAAACTGCATCGCCAACAATCGCTTACGAGTCTTCAGAAATTCATCGTACTCATCCTGAATAAAGAGTGCCTTATGGCCCTCAAAGCGTCTGAGCAATTTGATAGTTCTGGGAGTGAAGAGCGTGCCAAAAACTCTTAAACAAAAATGAACAAAGATTACATCTACGAAATGAAGGTTTTCAGGCTTAAGTCGGGAAAAATATCTTATATCCATTATCTCAATTTCAAATGATGATGCAGAGATAATGCCGTCTACATGTTGCTTAACTGCCTGGTTGGCCAATGAATCGATGTCTACTAATAGAATTCCCCTAAGTCTCTTGGTCATCTTAGGGGGTGACTCATTCAATGTTTTTGAAACCAAATTGAAGGCTGAACTGTAATCAGATTTCTTACAAGATTGTAAATTCGATTCAATAACCTCAGGGGAAAGAGTACGGGCCAGGGCTTTCTTGATCTCATCAGAGAAATCCTTATAGGTATCGGCAGAATGATACAGGCTCTTAGGGAGACTATCGATTGATATTGATACGACATCTAATCCAGCACTCAAATATTCATAAAACTTAAGGGGTAAAGATCTTTTAACCATCAGGTCAGTTTTCAAGAAAGGAATTATCCCCACTTTATAAGAAGAGACCTCTTTGACAAGATCTTCAATAGGAAACTTGCCTTTGAAGACTACATTTTTTTTTGAGAGAAGCTTGTCCCATCCTTTAACAATGCTATTTACCATCCCGTAAAAGACAAATTCAGTCTCAGGATTGTCGTCTACAATAAATTCTAACAATTCAAAGTCTAATTTCTTATTAATGCCACCCTGATAAACAACCGCTCGTTTTTTGGGAACATCTTTACAAGCGCTCCATGTCTCAAAATCACAACCATTTGGGGCAACGATAAGTTTATTAGAAGTTGATGTATTTTTAAGAATGCTTTCAGCGACTCCATCAGAAACAGCAACAACCAAGCAGGACATAGAGACGATCTCTTTAACTTTTCTAATGAATGAATAGTCATGATGAAACTCAGGAGAAAAATAATCTTCAGTGGCATGATAAACAACCTGAGGGTTTTTTAGGGCCATTAAGAGGTTAGAAAAATTTGGATTGTAGACCCAAAACAATGGCTTCTTATAACTTGCATCTCGAATGTGTTTCAAGGCCCGATTGAAGCCATCAATACTTTCAGCAGCGTTAATTCTCAGAACCTGAACATTCGGAAATTCTGTATCGTAAAATCTCAAGGTACTACTTGAGCCGTTTACTTGAATAAAAAAAACTTTCGTGTTTTGACCAAATCTTTTTGCATAATGGAAGCGATTGCTACGCATTTCAGTAAACCAATCGGAAAAGGTAAGCATGATAACGCAGTCAAAATTTTCTAATTTCGAGATGTTCATAGTTTTTTTTCCCAATAATCATAAGACATTTGGCGCCACAACCTACTACCCGTTGAATCAAGATCTTTACCAGTTAATTTCTTGAATACCTGCTGATCAGGACCAGGAAATCCTAACTTACCACGTCTTGTCCTGACGGCTTCTGGAACTAATCCTTTCAAAACCTCTCTTAAAAGTAATTTCGAAAAACCTGCTTTATAACGGAAACCTACTGGTATTTGGAAACAAAGATTCACCAGTTCAGGATCCAGGAATGGAACTCTGCTCTCAATGGAGAAATGCATGGAGTTTCGATCTTCATATCTTAGAATTTGAGGAAGGTTGGATTCGAAAACTAAGTACTTCAAATATTCGTTGTAACCCTGAGGTTTAAAGTTCAAAGATTTCAATCTTTCAGCCACAGTTCCGTCGTAAGTAAAATTAATGAAGTCTTTAACCTGGGACGAATGACTGGAATGAGAATAAAAAGAATTTTTGATGACAGGCTTTTGTTTATGAATAAAATAGAAAAGTATCAATTCGTAGACATATCTGAACGGATTTATTCTTTTGAACTCATCTATAATTAACTTTTGAAGATATGAATATCCTCCTAAAGTTTCATCTGCACCTTGTCCACCAAGAACAACTTTCACTTTATTGTCTGCAATCAATTTATATACAAAAAACTGAGACAAGATACTGCATGTTGGAAATGGTTCACCCTGGGCTGAGACGACTTCATCAAAGCAACGCTCGAAATCCTTGATCTCGGGAGCAGTTTTGTAATTTTGAATCTTTAGTGAATTACATACCAAATCTACAAAATGAGTTTCATCAATATTTTTATCCACTGAAGAAAAATCAGATGAGAAGGTTTTGAATTTATGACTATTTGAATGAAGAAAGGCTACTATACTTGAAGAATCCAGACCTCCGCTCAGGGTAGCCCCGATTTCAACGTCTGAAACTGTATGGAGTTCTATCGATTCTTTTAACTTTTTCTTAAAAGCATCTGTCCATTCATCGAGATTGTTAAATTTCAATTTAGGATAATCGTCAAAATCCCAATAGGTACTGAATACTATTTGATCAAGTTCTCCATTCAAATTGAGAATTGAGTAACAACTTTGAGGAACTTTTTTGATTTTCTTGAAGAAAGTCCATTGGCCTCTGTCTAATACTCCATGATCTAGATAAAGCTCTTTTGATACCTCATCTACCTGTCTACCGTTTTTTATGACCTTACTCAGAGCAGAGGGTTCTGAAGCAAAATAGAACTCACCTTCCGACAGACTATAATATAACGGCTTAATCCCGAATGGATCGCGGGAAACAATAACTTGCTGCTTTATTTGGTCATGCAGAACAATAGCCCACATACCACGGAATTTTTTAAAACAACCAATTCCAAAGTGCCTGTACATTTCAATGACAACTTCAGTATCGCTATTGCTCTTAAACTGAGAACCCAGGTTTTCACACTCAATTCTAAGTGCTTTGTAGTTATAAATTTCACCGTTGAAAACAATTGTAAATCTATCGTCTACCGATACAAAAGGCTGATTCCCGACATCACTTAAGTCTAAAATCGAAAGTCGAGCATGGCTAAAATGAGCTTTATTATCTTTTGAAGACCACAATCCTTTAGCGTCAGGACCCCGGTGTTTTAAAAGGTCTATGAGCTGCCCTAGCTCGGCTGATTTGCCTGAGCTGGGCTTACTTAGAACTATACCCGCAATTCCGCACATAAGACCTACTTCTGATCCGAATTGAGGTTAGAGATATTTAGAATGTTTTTGAATTGTTTTATCGATTCTGGATAGATTCGCCTTAGTCCATTCAACCGTAGTTTTAATTCCATCTTTGTAATGAATTCTGGCCTTGAATCCTAATTCTTTTTCTGCTTTGTCAGTGGATCCAAATCTCTTACCTGATGTGTCCCAGTCGCGCTTAGGTAAGAGTTCTACCCCTCGAAGATTGTCAGTGAGTTCACAAATAAGCTCTGCCCATTCTCTGATCGTTACCTCGTTCCCAGAAGCAATATTATAAACATCCCCGGCAGTCCCTTTAAGAGCGCAAGCCATTAAACCTTTACAAATATCATCAACAAAAATGAAATCCCTGGAAGCATCACCACCATTATGTAATGGAAGTTTTTCTCCTTTCAGTGACTTATAAACAAAAGTCGGCGTAACATTTCTCCAAACAGTGTGTACGGTTCCTCGCCATTCTCCAGCTCCAAGGACTTCACCTGGACCATATACGTTCTGGAATCTTGCTCTCACTGTAGGTAATCCATGCTGTTTATTAAAATAAACAGCGTAATACTCACCAATGACTTTAGAGATCGAATATGGACTATCTTGCATGACTGAAAGAGGAGCTTCTTCAGTAGTAGCCTCCGCTTCACCATAAGTTTTCTTCGCAGCAGAACAACCGGCCGCTGAATAAACCATCTTTTTAAGAAATTTGTAATCCTTCATGTGGTTCATCAGTTTCAAAGTCGTCAGGGTATTATTTTCATGATCTTTGATTGGATCATGAATCGAGCTCTGGTTTCCGTGAAAAGTTGAAAGATGAAAAACATAATCAAATGAATCATCGAGGAGGGAGAGAATTTTATCGTCAGCAATTGAACCTAAAATAAACTTTATACGTGAGTCTTCAGGAAGATTCTCTCTCTCGGCAGAAAGGAGGTTATCTACAATCCAAACAGTTGCATCTTTGTTTTCATTAAGAATCATCTTTGTTAAGTTGCTTCCTACAAATCCTGCGCCGCCAACGATTAATACTTTAGTATTATTGAAACTTTTCATAAAACCCTTATTTTTTCTTATTTTTCTAATTTTATATATAAATCTGAACCACAAAAGTTACCAAGCTTCGGGAAAGTTTTGATACGGAGACTCGGATATTTTGAACTCCAGTTCTCTTTGTGAACTTGAACACTGCTGAAGTTTTTAGAGATCGATTTCACTTCGACTATTGAATAGAACTGTGTTTCGGGGGCTGAATTACCTTTTGTATCAAGGTCATACTCGGCTCGTTCATCACTATCTACTTGAATGTTTTTTATTTTAAGCAGACTGGCCATAGTCTTAACAGGCCATCCAAACCATCTTCTATAAGAATATTTATTATAAACCATAAGGATCGCCTTTCCGCCCGGACGAAGGACCCTGTATGTCTCATCAATGCACTTTTTGAAATTACCCGTATGGTGAAAGCAGCCGATTGAGACCACCAAATCCAGACTATTATCTTCGAATGGCATCTCAAGTGCGGACCCCTGAAGAGCAGAGGCTTTATCATTTAATTTCTGTTGAGAGATTCGGTCGTTAACAATGGAAACTGGTCCCTGTGCTATATCGACACCAGTGTAGCTTTTAGATTTGGTAGCTAAAAACTGACTGAGAGAGCCGTAACCAAGACCAAATTCAGCAACCTGAGAAGTTCGTAATTCATTTTCATTGAAGTAGTTTAATAAATAACAATAAACATTAAAAAAATCGTCATCAAACTTTTTCAATTCCTGAGAGGAAAAATTTTTTAGACCAAGTTTCTTAGCCAATGTGCTTCCACACATCTCATTCCAGAAAATTGTATTCTTTTTACTTATGTCATCCATATTTAAACCCATAGATCAGTTCGACAAAGATAGATTGATCTATCTTTGTCGAAGATCTAGCTGACTACTTAGTTTCTTTAAGATGAGTGTAAGTTTGATTGATACCATATTCTTTATAGTAATTAATCGCTGCCGCAATCCCGTCTTCTAATTGAGTTTTAGGTTTCCAATTGAAATCTTTCTCAGTTTTAGATGGATCGATGAGAATTGTGTAAACATCATCTGGATTCCGTGGAGTTATAGGAACGTCAGCTTTTTCAGGCATATTCAGAGCCTTAATTGTCGCGTCGTAAAGTTCTTTGATCGAATAATCGCTACCAGTAGAGATATGGTAGTATCCACGTTTACCTTCGCCATGAATTGCTTTTTCAACAACATCAACCAGATCCTGGATGTAAATGAAGTCACGACGTGTATCCATGCAGAAGCATGACTTACCAGTTGTAAGACGAGCAAAGAATGTTGGAAGTGGACCACTGATATTTCTTGGACCGTAAGCATTTGCAAGACGGAAAGAAATGAAATCTAGACCTGATAGCTCAATATATTGTTCTCCACCAGTTTTAGAGATTGCATAAGAACTTCCACCTTCATAGCCGCCTGAGAACAACGGGTGCGTGAAAGTAATCGGCTGTTGAATTGGCTTAAGGCCGTAACAAAGAGCGGTTTGGAAGTAGATAACTCTTTTAGCATTTACGGCTTTAGCAGCACGTACAACGTTAATAGATCCCAATACGTTTGTTTGAGTATCTTCTTCCCAAGCTTCCGGATCTTTATAAGCAGCAGCGGCATGAACTACAACTTCAGGCTTAAATTTAGTAAAGCATTCATTTACGAACTTAGCGTCTGCGATAGTGCCTTCAGCGACTTGAAGATTTTTATGAGCACGCAGGTTATCTTTACGTCCAGTTGCAAAGTTATCAATGACGAATACTTCGTGTCCTGAAGCTAATAATCTGTCGGCTGTATGAGAACCAACGAAACCTGATCCTCCAGTAATTAAAACTCTCATCATTTCCTCCTAGGAATTCAATAACTCTTTAAATTTGTGGTGATTATCAAAAAATTCTCTCTGCCAAATCTCTAGAGACAATAGCCCCCAGATCTTACGACCGAATTCACTTTGATTATCGATTTGATCTATAACTTTTTCATTTGAAATATACTGACGGTGCTTAGCTGAGCTCGAGCTCATAATATCAAAAACGAAATCCTTAATATCATGCTTCATCCATTGATTGAACGGCACAGGGAATCCCATCTTGTTCTTTCTCGCCAAAATATCGGGAGGAAGCATGTCTTTAATTGTATTTGTATATATGAGTTTGAGCGTTCCATCTTTGAATTTGATATCTGCAGGCATAGTAGCCGCAAACTCTACAATCTTACTCTCAATCAACGGCACACGAGATTCAATACTATGGGCCATGCTCATTCTATCTTCCACCTGTAAAAGTCCAGGGAGCAGTGTTTTAAAATCAAAATGGGTCATTTTATCAAAGAAAGATTCTTTACCAACATTCGTTCCATTGAAGATCTTACTGAATGAATCAAACGGACTATAAGCTGAAAATTCATTCCAGTTAATCTCGCTACCCAAGCTCGGAGCACGATTAATAAGCTGGTAATAGCGTTTATCCATCGGATCAAATAATCCCTGAGAGAAAAACTCTTTGATCATGGGTTTGTAATTCGAAAGTGCCTGGAGATTTGGAATAATCGATTCGTATGTTACAACATAATTCCCGTTACCCAATGAACCATCAATAGCACCCTTAATACACTGCTCGAAGTAAGCAACAAGATATCTGGTGTAACCACCAAAGATCTCATCCCCACCCTGACCACCAAGAACAACTTTTCTATGCTTCGACGCCAGTTCAGATACACAATATTGAGGGAATGAACCGGGACCAGCTATTGGACAATCGAGATGATAAATTACGCTCTCGATATTCTTTTTAAAATCGTCAGCCGTTATATTTCTCTCATGAAGTTCCATGCCGTGCATTTTACAGGCAGACCTTGCATAAGAAGATTCATCGTAAAGATCACCTTCATTGGCAAACTTCCCGACAAAACCGACGACATCTTTACCAGTATGTTTTTTAGCGAGACCCGCGATCGAACTTGAATCAATACCACCAGAAACGTAAGCACCAACAGGCACATCACTTCTCAAGTGCATTTCTACAGACTCATCAATTAATGAGCGGAGCTTCTCTTCAAAATAACTATGAGAATGAGACCAATCCTGAGTGTAGTAAACTTCCCAGTATCTCTCAAAATTCAGATTTCCGTTTTCGATAACAAGATGATGAGCAGCTTTAAGTTCATTTACACCTTTAAATGGAGTTTTGTGGCCTAGGTATAGTTGGAATACCAGATAATCTCTGAGTGCAGTATCTTCAATCTCGAGCTTTGGTATAATAGGCAAGAGTGCCTTCATCTCTGAAGCAAAATAAAGCGTTCCATCAACAATCGTGTAATAGAAAGGCTTAATCCCAAACTGATCGCGGGCACAGAACAAACGACCTTTCTTCTCATCCCAGAGAGCAAAGGCGAACATTCCTCTAAAGTGCTTTACACAATCAACTCCCCACTTAAGATAAGCAGCAAGGATAACTTCTGTATCGGAATTAGTTTTGAATGAATAATCGTGAGAAAGGTCTTTTCTGAGTTCCAGGTAATTGTAGATTTCGCCGTTATAAGTAATCGTGCAGCCTGCCTCATTAGACATGGGCTGATGACCTGTAGAAAGATCAATAATCGCTAAACGCTTATGGCCGAAACCGATAAATTCTTTAGAGTGTTGCCATATGCCTTCACCGTCAGGACCACGATGGTGCTGAAGCTGGTTCATAACCTCAATACTTTTCTTGAGCTTATTAACCTTCGAGTAACCTAAATTGATCGCTCCAGCAATTCCGCACATTAGCTATATACCTCGAGCTTTGATCCATTCAATACATACTTTTCTTTTGTATTGGTGCAAACAAACTCGCCCTTCCCTTCAAGAGGAAGTTTAATTTGTTCTCCATATTTACTCATCCAACCAATTTGCTTAGCCGGAACACCGGCCATGAGTGCGAATGGCTTAACGTCTTTGTTTATCACTGCACCCGCAGCAATGAATGAAAATTCCCCCAGAGTAACACCACACACGATTGTTGCATTAGCTCCAATCGTCACACCTTTCTTAACGTAAGTATTTCTATACTCGTCCTTACGAACGATAGCTGAACGAGGATTATAAACATTCGTGAAAACCATACTTGGTCCACAAAAAACATCATCTTCAAGGAAAACATTATCGTAGATTGAAACATTGTTTTGGATTTTGCAGTTGTTACCGATAACAACGTTGTTTCCAACAAAAACATTTTGTCCAAATGAGCACTTCTCACCAATTTTTGCTTTCCCAGAAATATGAACCCAATGCCAGACTCGAGAACCTGCACCAATCTGTGCACCTTCGTCGACAATAGCCGTTTCATGTTTCGTATAGAGAAGTGTCATTATTATTTCCTTAAGTTTTCTACAATTCGAATTGCAATTCGGGCAGCTTCAAGGCCGTAGCCCTTACCGGCAAGGATTTCTTTGTAAACAGTATTATGAAGCTCTGTGAAACCTTCAGAGAACTCAAACTCTTCTCCATCAATTTTTATTGAGCGAAAAGTTGTTTTTCCCGAAGCAACAGCATCAGCAGGGAGTAAGTTCCTATCAACCGAAAGCATCCAGTTAACTTTAGCCTTCTCAAGCTCTACAAACCCTCTTTCTATGGATGGGGATTTTTCAATAATTTCGACATTCTTCATCGTCCCAAAAATCCAGGTCAACATATCAAAGAAATGAACTCCGATATTTGTAGAAAGACCACCCGACTTTTTATCGTCGCCTTTCCAAGATTCGAAATACCAGTTTCCACGAGAAGTTAAATAAGTAAGCTCAACCTTATGATCAGTTTTATTAGCTTTATCTACTTTCGCTTTTAGATTGATGATGGCTTCGTGCACGCGAAGCTGAAGAACAGTATAAACCTTCTTATCAAACTTTTTTTCATAAGCAGCTAATTCATCCACGTCACTTTCAAGAAGTACTAATGGCTTCTCACAAATAGCATTGGCCCCATGTCGAAGAGCAAACTTGATATGTGAAGAATGAAGGTAATTAGGTGAGCAAATTGAAACATAATCAAGCTGGTCTTTAGTGTTTTTCAAAGACTCAACATATGATTCAAATCTTTCGAAATCAGTAAAAAATTTGCAGTCAGGGAAATATCGATCAAGGATTCCTACAGAATCCTTTGTATCATAAGCGGCTACCATCTTGTTGCCGGTTACCTTGATAGCTTCAAGATGTCTTGGAGCTATATATCCACCTACTCCAATGACAGCAAAGTTTTTCATTAAGCTCTAACCAGGTTGTCAGATTGATCACGATACTTTCCGCGTGTGTCGATAATCAGAGAAGCATTATCAATGATCAACTTATAATCAAATCGATCATGATCCGTTGTTAGCACGATACAATCGTATGATTTCAAAGTAGCAGCATTTAGCTCCACTGATTTCAAGTCAAATTTGTGCTCACGCATTTTTGGGAAGACTGGAACGTGAGGATCTGAGTAACTGATCTCTGCACCTTCTGCTCTAAGCTTTTCCATCAAAAAAACAGATGGAGACTCTCTCATATCATCAACATTCTTCTTGTATGAAATTCCAAGAATAAGGATTTTTGAACCGTTGATTGATTTTTTTCTTTCGTTTAAAGACTTTGCGATCTTTTTCAGAACATATGAAGGCATAGATGAATTGATTTCACCTGCAAGTTCAATGAAACGCGTATGTACACCGTACTCACGCGCTTTCCACGTTAAGTAAAAGGGATCGATAGGAATGCAGTGACCGCCAAGACCAGGGCCTGGACGATAAGCTACGAAACCAAATGGTTTAGTTGCAGCGGCATCAATGACTTCGTGAATGTCGATACCCATTTTATCACAAACGATTTTCATTTCATTTACTAGACCAATATTTACTGCTCTGTGAATATTTTCTAACAATTTTGTCATCTCAGCAGCTTTGGTTGAACTCACTGGTACAACCTGATCAATGACTTTTCCGTATAGGGCCATTCCTACTTCAAGACAGTTCTTAGTTTGACCACCAACAACCTTAGGAGTTGTTTTTGTAGTATAATCACCACGTCCTGGATCTTCTCTTTCCGGCGAGAATACTAAGTAAACATCTTGTCCAACTTTCAAGCCACGAGATTCGATTCTTGGAAGAAGTTCTTCTTCTGTTGTTCCTGGGTAAGTAGTACTTTCAAGTGAAACAATCTGACCTGCGCGAAGATGAGGAACAATTGAATCAACAGTATTTAAAACAAAACTAAGATCCGGTTCACGATATTTATTAAGCGGTGTTGGAACGCAAAGAATAATTGCGTCAACTTCTTTGATTCTTTTGAAATCCAAAGTTGCTTCAAACCCTTGAGATACAGCGAGTTTAATTTTTTCAGAACGGATGTGTTCAATATAACTTTCACCCTTCATCAAACGAGAGACTTTAAATTCATCAATATCAAAACCAATTACTTTATAACCTTCTTCTTGATAGCGAAGCATTAGGGGAAGACCCACATAACCCAGACCAACAATCCCGATTTTTGAGTTCGTATTTTTTAATGATGTAATCAGCTGATTCATGCTACATTTCCTCTCAAAATATTTTGAAGCCAGATATTAGCTGTACGTCATGACTTTCGTAAATGAAAAAGTCTTATTTAAGAGGGAAAAATGGAATTTATCGATCTAAAAACCCAACAATCAAAAATTCGAAAAAGCATAGATAGTAGGATGATGAAAGTCCTCGACCATGGGCAATACATAATGGGTCCTGAAATTGCTGAACTTGAAGCAGTTTTAAGCAATTATGTCGGTTCGAAACACTGCATTTCTAACTCGAGTGGAACAGATGCTTTGTTACTTGCAATGATGGCCATGAATATTGGACCAGGTGATGAAATTATCACAACACCATTCACATTCTTCGCAACTGGCGAAATGATCTCTTTAATCGGGGCTAAGCTCGTATTAGTAGACATAGATCCTGACACTTACAATTTAGACCCTAAGAAAATAGAAGCGGCCATTACAAATAAAACCAAAGCAATTGTGCCGGTCAGTCTTTATGGCCTTTCTGCTGATTTTGACCCTATTAATCAAATTGCAGCAAAGCACAAAATCCCCGTATTCGAAGATGCGGCCCAAAGTTTCGGTTCTACTTACAAGGGCAAGAAAGCTTGTTCTTTGACAACCGTTGGTTGCACTAGCTTTTTTCCATCTAAACCTCTGGGTGGATATGGTGATAGCGGGGCTTGTTTTACAAATGATGATGGTCTGGCCCAAAAAATGAAAGAGCTTCGTGTTCATGGTCAAGAAAGTCGTTACTACCACACCCAGGTGGGTATCAACGGAAGAATGGACACCCTTCAAGCAGCAATCCTTTTGGCCAAAATGGAAATCTTCGAAGAAGAAGTTAAGTTGCGTGAAAAGATTGGTGCTAGGTATTCAAAACTAATTGGTGACCAATTAAAAATCCAAAAAGTTCCCTCTAACCAGACGAATGTCTACGCTCAATATACGGTTGAGGTGGATAATAGAAAAGTGGTTCAAGCTCGATTAAATGAAATGGGCGTACCGACTGCAGTCCATTATCCGATTCCAATGCATTTACAACCGGTTTACAAAAATATTGGTTATAAATTAGGAGATTTCCCTCATTCGGAAAGAGCTGGCGAAAGAGTCATGAGTTTACCGATGCACCCATACCTCGATGAAAAAACACAGGACAAAGTTGTTGAGTGTCTTTTTAACGCCATCAAATAAATGCAAGAGACTGTTGCTGTTGATGTAGCAATTATTGGAGCAGGCATCATAGGCTTGACTCTCGCCTATGAAATTAAAAATCAATTCCCTGATTGTGAAATTGCAGTATTTGATAAAGAACCCTACTTAGGGGAGCATTCTAGCGGGCGGAACAGTGGCGTTTTACATGCCGGTTTATATTATCCGAATAAAAGTTTAAAACATTTATTATGTCTGGAAGGAAATCAACTTTGGAAGAAGCTGGCTTCGGATTTAGAAATTGGTTTCAGAAAATGCGGAAAATTAATTTTCTCAAATTCGGAATCTGAAGACTCAAATCTTGACGAATTAATTAAAAATGCTGCCAAGAATGATGTTCCTATAGAGTGGGCTTCAAAAAAAGAACTTCAGATTCTTCAAACGGATGTAAATGCATTCAATGCTATCAGTTCTCCTTCTACTGGAATTATAAATGTTTCAGAAGCGATCACTAAATTGAAATACAATTTGGAGGCCAGAGGTGTGAATGTATTTCTTCTTAGCCAAGTAGATTCTTTAAGTTTCACCAATGCTGAATTCATTATTAAATTTCCGGCTTTCGATCTAAAAGCGAGCAAAGTTATCAACGCCGGGGGATTAGGGGCCATAAGCCTGAGAGAGAAGCTTGGTTTAAATGACCTAGAAAATTATTTCGTTAGAGGCCACTATCTTTCAACAACCCAAAAATTAAAGTATGAAACTCTTTATTATCCAATTCCTCCTGCTGATTTAAAAGGACTGGGAGTTCATTCTACTATTGATTTGGATGGGAAAGTTAAATTTGGCCCGAATACAGAAGAGATTACTAATGTCAGCTACACTCCTCCCCTAGATGCACTTGAAGAAATGGAAAACTTGATTGGTTTTTATTTTAAGAATATCGAGAAAGAAAAGCTTCATTGGGACTATGCTGGTTGCCGCAGTAAAATCAGGTTTAAAGATGATAAGAAACTTTTTACTGACTTCTGGATCAAGTCACCTGTTAAAAATTACATCGAATGTCTTGGTATAGAATCACCCGGTCTGACTTCGGCTCCAGCCATCGCGAAACACATCACAGAAAATTATTTTTAACTTCTTAATTTCAAGAAGGTCATGACACCTTGTCTTATTATCGAAGGCGATAGCGAAACAAGATTTACTAAGATTCGACCTTTCAAATCTACTGAAGTGTATACCTTTGGATATTTTTTAACTGCTTCATTTCCAAGAAGCAATGCCACTTTAATTAAAAAAGTCATGGTATGACGATATCGAATCTGTTTTATTGAGGGATAATCCGAATAATCTTCAAGGACTTGCATTATCCCTTTAAAATACCAGTTAAATTTTCTCTCTAAATCACGATTATCAATCCTATAAAATGCCCACATTTGTGAAGTATTAAATATTTTCCCGTTACCCTTCAAGATTTTCAACCACATTCCAAAGTCTTCAAAAACATGATTTTCGTTATAGTTTCCAAACTTTTTATAGGTACTCATTCTGATCATCGCTGTAGCTGCAAATACACGATTTCTCTTAAGCATCTCATGCAAAGAAACGAGTCCTTTAACTGCAGTGTTTTTATAGTTCGTTTCATTATTATTTATATCAACGACTGTCATACAACCTGCGACCACATCTATTTCGGGTCGATCATTAAAAAAGTTCACCTGTTCCTCAAGTCGATACTCAGGAATAAAATCATCACTGGCAATAATCGTTATATATTCGCCCTTAGCGAGCGCTAGACCTTGATTTAGGGTTTTGCATAGACCTTCATTATCTTTGATCTTTAAATAGAAATGGTGCTTCTCAGAGAGGGTTTTCAGAAGTTCTGCTGAACCATCTTTAGAACCATCATCCAATACAATGAGTTCAAAATCTTTAAATGTTTGACGATAAATAGAATCGATTAGCTTCTCAATGAAGATACGATGATTGTAACAAGGCACTATAATAGAGACTTTAGGACTTGAGTTCATCTAACGTAGCCTTTGGGTCGAAGACCAATATACACGACACCAAAATATACTAAATAATTGATCGCATGGGCAATGGCCGAAGCTTCAAGGCCATATTTCGGCTGTAATAGGACCACAAGTATGTAGAAGGTAAAACATGAGAATATTTCCGAAGCGACGTACCACTTTACATATCCCTTCGCTAAATAAACAAATCCCAAAATCCAGCTAGCGACCTTCAAGGTATCCCCGATTAACTGCCAAAAGAAAAGATCTCTGACCAACGAAAATTCCGAGGTAAAGAGAATACCAATGATTACATCTCTTAGATTGTAGGCAAGGACTCCTCCGACTATCGAAAGAGGAATAACAAACTTAAAGCAATTAAAAATTTCTTTTCTTAACTCTTCTGGTTTATTGATTTCTGAAATTCGAGGCAAATAATAAACGCTAAGGGTGGATGTTATAAACAACAAGTACGCAGAACTAAATTTCCACATCGCTTCCCAATAACCAGCAGCGACCCAACTAATGTTAGTACCAATATGATTCCGAATAAAAATCTGGCTTAAGGGAACAAAAATAGCTGAGGTTAAGGCCATGATTGTATATTTGGCGAGATTTCGAGCAATAGTCCAATCAATCTCACCATAAAGGTAAGAGATCTTGAACCAGTTTGTTCTTAGGCACAATGATAGAGTTCCAAAGAATGCAATTGATTGATAAATCCCAAGAGCCACTAGGGATCCGTAAAGTTTATATGTAATTGCCAGCCACGAAGTCAGAATAAGCGAAAGCAAACTGCCGACAATATTGGCTATTACAAATCGACGGATTTCTTTTTTACCATTAAGAATTGCTAGTAAAAGTGTATTGAATACAAAAAATACAAGCGAAGCTCCGAACCAAATAAACACACTGCCTAAAGATTCATCCTTTAAAAAAAGGCCGGCTAATTGAGTATGAAAAGCAATAATGAGTACTGAAGCGATAACTGATCCAAATAAAGCTATCTTCCCCGAAGTCTGCCAAGTCTTCCGAAGGAGCACTTCATCCTGAGCATGCTCGGCTGTATATCTAACAACGCCAATATTTATCGCCCCACTGGCAAAAGTCGTAATCATTTGAACGGCATTATAGAATTGCCCCACCACTGCAAACCCTAAAGGTCCCACATAAATAGCCAGTACTTTGTTAATACCCAGCAAAGTCAGCATTCTGACCATGACTGCGATACCATTCAAGAGACTGGTTCTAACTAAACTCATGCTTGGTAAGCATTGATCGCATCAATGACCCTAAGTAGATCTTCATCGGTCATGACCGGCGAGAGTGGCAAACTCAGAACTTCATCGTGAATTTTTTCTGTTAATGAAAACGAGAGGTGCTTAAATTCTTTATAAGCATCCTGTTTATGGGGAGGGATCGGATAATGAACCAAGGTTTGAATATCATTTCTCTTCAAGTGTTCTATAAGACTTGATCTAGATTCGCATCTAACAACAAACAAATGCCACACATGCTGATCTGGATTAGATACCACCGGCAATTTAATCAGCGGATTAGTAATCCCTTCCAGATACTGCTCAATTACTTTTCTTCGCATTTCTGTATGAGTATCAAGATACTTCAATTTCACCGATAAGAATGCCGCTTGGATTTCATCCAAACGACTATTCACACCTTTAAACAGATTTTTATACTTTTCGTGAGAACCATAATTTCTTAGAGCGCGAAGAGTGTCCGCAAGCTGAGGATCATTGGTGGTAATAGCGCCTGCATCACCGAGTGCCCCAAGATTCTTACCAGGATAAAAACTAAACCCTGAAGCATCTCCCCAGTTCCCAGCTTTAATTCCATCAATCTGAGCACCATGGGCCTGTGCTGAATCTTCTAAAACAAGGAGATTAAATTCCTTCGCAATTTTCATGATCGCAGGCATATCCGCTAGCTGACCATATAAATGAACAGGAAGAATGACTTTCGTTTTAGGCGTAATCGCTTTTCGAATTAAATTTGGGTCAAGGTTATAGGTTTGCTCATCAGGCTCAACCAACACGGGAACGAGGTTGTTCTCAGTAATTGCCAGAACACTTGCAATGTAGGTATTAGCCGGAACGATGACTTCATCACCGTCCTTGAGTTTCCCCATTTCCTTCCAAGCTCTCAATGTCAGGATAAGGGCATCAAGGCCATTGGCCACACCAATGCACTCTTTGACTCCACAGTACGTCGCAAACTCTTTTTCAAAATGACTTAATTCGCTACCACCAATATACCAACCAGAATCGATAACTCTGTTCGATGCAGCTTTGAGCTCTTCATTAAACTGAGCATTCAGTTCTTTTAAACTAAGAAATTCCACCGTCTTCATTCTAACATCCTTACTAATTTAGCTGGATTCCCTACGACTAATGCTTTTGCAGGTACATCCTTGGTTACAACAGAGCCAGCACCAATCATCGCCCCTGCTCCGATCGTAATACCAGGAAGGATGGTGGCATTCGCTCCAATGGAGGCACCCTTTTGAACAAGAGTCTTCGGAAATGAATCCGGATAAACCTTTGAGCGAGGATAAACATCATTGGTGAATGTAGCATTCGGACCGATAAAAACATCATCTTCGATCGTAATACCATCCCAGATCTGGACATTATTCTTAATGGTCACATTATTGCCAATGACGACTTCATTCTCGATAAAACAATGAGAACAAACATTACAATTCTCACCTATTTTAGCCTTGGGTAAAACAACTACGAATTGCCAAATATTTGTACTCGTTCCAATAGTTTGAGATTTCACGTCACTCAAAGGATGAATCATTAGAGAACTCGCTTTTTGAATTCATTGTAGTCACGAATATAATCAGACTCATCGTAAAGCTCGCTTGCAAGAACCAGGATCACACATCCATCACTGAATTGATCCATTTCACGCCAATACATTTCTTCAATGAGTAAACCTTGTGTAGCACTTGAAAGAATAAATTCTTCACGTGTCTTGCCGTCATCCAGAATAAAGCGACAGCTCCCTTGCAGACAGATAGCAACTTGCTTTAAGTTTTTATGAGCGTGAAATCCACGCGGTTCTGATTTTTTTAAATCTGTCAGATAATAAATACGTTTGATATCAAACGGTACAGACTTATTAGACTCAAGAGCAACAAGTAGTCCTCTTCCGTCGGTATGGCCTTTCAGATCCATTAACTTTTTGCTCATGCCTTTCCTGCTTCAATGAGGAGTTGTTTCAAATACTGACCGTATTCATTCTTAGAATTGAACTGGGCCTGTTCAGCGAGCTCGGCATCGCTCAGCCATCCCATACGCCATCCAATCTCTTCCAAACATGCCACTTTTAGTCCCTGCATATTTTGAATAGTCTCAACATAGTGACCGGCCTCAATCAAACTGTCATGAGTTCCGGTATCGAGCCAAGCAAATCCACGACCAAGGATTTCAGTATTGAGTTCGCCCATTTTTAGATATTCATTATTCAAAGTTGTGATCTCAAGCTCACCTCTAGCAGAAGGCTTAATCGTCTTCGCAATAGATGAAACCCGGTTATCGTAAAAGTAGAGTCCAGTGGCTGCGTAATTAGATTTTGGCTTCGTAGGTTTTTCTTCAATCGAAATAACCTTCATGTTTTTATCAAACTCAACAACACCGTAACGTTCAGGATCTTTAACTTTATAACCAAAGATTGTTGCACCCTTATTATTTTCGATCGCTCTCTTGAGTATCGGTGTGAAACCCTGACCATAGAAAATATTATCCCCAAGAATTAAACATACGTTATCTTTCCCAATGAATTCTTCGCCAATGATGAAAGCTTGGGCAAGACCATCAGGTTTAGGTTGAGCCGCGTAAGTGAGTCTTACTCCGAATATTTCACCATTACCCAAGAGCCTTTTAAAACTATCGGCATCCTCAGGAGTTGTGATGATTAGAATGTCCTGAATTCCCGCCAACATCAAAACCGACAGCGGATAATAAATCATCGGCTTGTCATAAATAGGTAAAAGCTGTTTTGAAACTCCGCGAGTAATTGGAAAAAGTCTCGAACCACTTCCACCCGCTAAAATAATACCTTTCATTTTTTTAATCCTAATCTTTCGCCAGAGTATTTATTGGCAAGAACCTGTTTAACCCATGCCTGGTTATCAAGAAACCATTGAACTGTTTTCTTTATGCCCGACTCAAAGTTCTCTTCTTGTTTCCAACCCAGTTCATTTTTGAGTTTACTGCAATCAATGGCATATCTTCTGTCATGCCCTGGTCGATCAGCAACGTAGGTAATGAGTTGAGCATGAGGCCTGAACGCAGAATCAGGAACGTATTCATCCAGAAAGCCGCAGATTTTTTTTACGACATCGATATTTTGTCTCTCAGAATCCCCGCCTACATTGTAGGTCTCGCCGACTTTACCTTTTTCAAGGACCGCAAAAAGGGCCTTGGCATGATCTTCAACAAAGAGCCAATCACGAATTTGTTTTCCATCACCATAGACAGGCAAAGGTTTTCCTTGGAGTGCATTTTGAATAATTAAGGGAATCAGTTTTTCAGGAAAGTGATAAGGACCATAATTGTTAGAGCAATTTGTTACGAGAACTGGCAGACCGTATGTGCGTTCCCATGCTCTGACGAGATGATCCGAAGAAGCTTTAGAGGCCGAATAGGGAGAACTAGGATCATAGGGAGTCGTTTCTTTAAAGAGACCTGTTTCACCAAGCGATCCATAAACTTCATCCGTCGAAATATGCTGAAATCTAAAATCTGGATTTTGATTTTCAGATTTCCAGTACTCTAAAGCGCATTCGAGAAGATTGAACGTACCGATGATGTTTGTTTGAATAAACTCAGACGGACCATCGATAGAGCGATCCACATGCGACTCTGCTGCAAGATGCATGATTGCAGAGGGCTGATGGGTTTTTAAAAGTTTGCTGACCAACGTTTTGTCGCAAATATCACCTTTAACAAAGGTGTATCGGTTTGAATTTTCAATTTCGGCCAGAGATTCTAGATTTCCCGCATAGGTAAGCTTGTCTAAATTAATTACGGTATAGTCAGTCGTTTTGATTAAATGTCGAATCAGGGCCGAGCCGATAAAGCCAGCACCGCCAGTAACTAATAAGCATTTTGCCTTCATGGAAATCCCGTGTTGAATTTACACTACTTTTATAACAAAACAGGAGGTTTTCAGCTATGAAAGATCGATGGATAACACATGGCAAAAGAACTATTGAGACTTTCCATGAAGCTCAATCATTGGCCTTTTTAAACATTCAGTCATTTCAGTCGGTAGGTCTTTTTCCGAGTAAAGGAAAACCCGACCTTCGGCATTAATTGGTTCAACTTTATAGAATATGCAGTTGGAAATATGAGACTTAGGATAGATATCAATATTCCATGGATTCCCAAAAGCCTTGAGGTTTAAGAAAGAAACAAGGCCTGGCATATTAGGGTAAACCACTATTTGATCTGATTGAAAGTTGAACCCTGAGCTCGTCAGCATTTGTGTAAGATTAGCTAGTTTCAACTCAGTCATTTGATTTACTTTTATGCCTCTTAGCGCGGGATAATTGCTCGCGACGAATGTCAGTTCTGAGCGAGGCAAAGATCGATAAGTTTGATGATACTGATTCTTATAAATTCCCACCAATGCCAGGATGAACAATAAACTACTTAAAATCTGAAATTTAAGTGAACTCAATCTTAAACTGCCAATCAAAGGGTAAAATAAAAGTGAATTATAGGCGGCAAATTCAAAAAGATTATTATTCGTCCCCAAAGAAGATGAAAAATACAGCGCCAGTGGAAACAAAAGATAGAAAAAAGTTTCTTTAGTGTATTTGGTATAAATTTCTATGATCGCAAGAGTGAGAATTAAGCCGGATGCATAATACCCAAACTTCGAAAAATCGTACTCGTAGAAAATATTTTTAACAATGAACCAGCTAAGATAGGCCAATAAAACTGAAAAGTACTTGCGAGGGAAATACTTTAATGAAAGTAGGCCTAATAAAAGTGGCGGGAAGACACTTCTGAGGATGAATCTAGTGGTTTGACTCAGATACTTATCAAAAAGTCCAAGATGAGTACTCTTTGTAATTGCAGGTAAGGTTTCAAGCATCAAAAAAAAGTTTTCTTTGAACATGAACAAATAAATCACGAAACAAAGGGTGAACATGACCCATAAAAGTGCGATGCATTTCATCGCCTCTCGTTTATTTTCTATATAAAGAAAAAAAGAAATTGAGCTCAAAACAAGAATGATAATTCCAGAACCAAACCTGGCGGAAAAAGAAAAAAAGCACAATATTCCTAGGATGGAAGAAATCGTTTTTTTGAATGTCGAATACTGAATTTTGATGTTCAGAGCTAATGCAAGACTTGCTCCACAGAGAACAGCCGTATTGTATGAAAAGGTAGAAAGTAGATTGAAATACAAGAGACCAAGACATAAGGGAAGAAGCCAGTTATTTCTCCGCTTATCCACCGGCATGGAGAAATAAAGGAATAAGCTAGATCCTAATATAAGAACCAACCTCAAATATCGATATCCAATCAAATAGTGGGAAAAAAGACTTCCGATCGGTGAAACAAAAACATGATAAAAGTTAAAGGAAACGGCCTTGTGGCCCTGCTGGAAATAGTAGAGATAGAACCCTTCATCACTCAAATCCGCATTAAAGTGAAAGCAATAGGCCAAAAAGAAGACTATCAGACTTCCAAGAAGAATCTGTAAGTAAGGATTTAGATATGGTTTATTTGAAGTCATTTATTTATCTCATAATGAGATTACATGGATTAGGGTAAAAATGAACCGTAAATTGATATATATCTAAGCTTGTTAATAAATAACTAATTAAATTGATTAAAAAAATACCCCTTGCTCACGCCATGTATCAAATGTCTATTTTACTCACGACAACATTCCCTATTTGTTATAATCTCATAAAAAAAATTAAGTTATGCATCCTTAGGGGGTTCTTTTGATATCGGGCAAAAAACTAAGAGTTGCCATTCTTGGCAGTGGAAATATCGGTACAGATCTGTTGCTTAAGATCCTAAGATCTGAGCACCTTGAATGCACATTGTTCATCGGCCGAAACCTCGCTTCTCCCGGTATGCAAAAAGCCAATTCCAAAAATGTTCCGATATCGGATCAGGGAATCGAGGCCATCCAACAAAACCCAACCATTTGTGATCTGGTGTTTGATGCTACAACTGCAGCCTCACACCTCATCCATGCCCCAATTCTTCGAAAGCTTGGAATTAAATGTATCGACATGACTCCGTCTCAATTCGGAAAAATGTGTGTGCCTGCAATCAACGGTAAAGACTGCCTTGGTTACGATAACATCAACATGGTTACATGTGGTGGACAGGCCTCTACTCCCCTTGCTTATACGCTTATGAAGCATGTTGAAGGAATTGAGTATATTGAAACAGTATCAAGCATTGCTTCAAGAAGTGCTGGTCCTGGTACTCGTGCCAATATTGATGAATATATCGATAATACGGAAATGGGTATTCAGGAATTGTCTGGCTGCAAGAACGTTAAGGCGATTTTGAATCTTAACCCTGCTGTTCCGTGCATCGATATGCAGACAACGGTATTTGCCAAAGTTAAAGAGTGTGACGCTAAGAAATTAGAAGGTCCGATACGCGAAATGGAAGCTAAAATTCAAGCTTATGTTCCAGGCTACAGAATTGTAGTACCTCCAGTTTTTGAAAACGGTAGAATTATGGTTATGGTTCGCGTTCAGGGACTTGGTGATTACCTACCAAAATATGCCGGGAATCTGGATATTATCAACTGTGCAGCCATCAGCATGGCCGAAGAATACGCCAAAAATAAATAATTGGAGAATCAAATGAAACATATCACAATTTGTGACCCTACTCTACGAGATGGAAACCACGCTATCAAACACCAACTCACTAAAGAGCAAATTGCCCTTTATTGTAAAGCTGCTGATAAGGCGCGTATTCCAGTGATTGAAGTTGGCCATGGAAATGGTTTGGGTGCTTCTTCAATTCAGGTTGGTATTTGTCGCGAAACGGATAAGACGCTTCTTGAAACCGCTCGTGAGAATCTCAATCATTCAAAACTCAGCATTCACGTAATTCCTGGATTTGCGACAATCAAAAAAGATATCAATCTGGCACTGGATATTGGTGTAGATGTTTTCAGAATTGCTTCTCACTGTACCGAAGCTGACGTCACAAGAAATCACATCAGTTATGTTCGTGAGAAAGGCAAAGAAGTTTTCGGAGTACTGATGATGAGCCACATGGCCTCCGTGGAAACTCTGGTTGAAGAAGCTAAAAAGATGGAAACTTACGGAGCCGAAGCTGTGGTTATCATGGATTCAGCTGGTGCCTACTTCCCGAGAGATATTGAAGAAAGAATTAAAGCTCTCGTAGCTAATTTAAAGATCCGAGTTGGTTTCCATGGTCACAACAACCTAGGGATGGCCGTGATTAACTCAATCATTGCAGCCCAGAACGGCGCAACGATTTTAGACGCATGTGCCAGAGGTTTCGGTGCTGGTGCGGGAAATACTCAGTTAGAAGTTTTAGTTCCGGTATTAGAGAAAGAAGGCTTCTCTACAGGGATTGATCTTTATAGCGTATTAGATGCTGCAGACATCGCTGAGAAGCATTTGATGACTGAAGTTCCTAGTATCAAGTCGACAAGTATCGTAAGTGGAATTGCCGGCGTATTCTCAGGTTTCGCAGCTCCAGTGAACAGACTTGCCAAAGAATACAACGTTGACCCTCGTGATATTTTCTTTAAGCTCGGTGAGCGTAAAGTTGTTGCCGGTCAGGAAGACGTTATTGTTGAAGTTGCGATTGAGCTTTCTAAGCAAGTAAGGATGACCACATGAATTTAAAACAGATTGATGCGTTCAATTTAGATATTACTGAAATGCTTGCTAGTGGGAACGTCAGCCGTCTTGATTTCCTAAAAAACAAGCAGATCTTTATTTCAGGGGCTTCTGGGTTTGTTGGAAAATGGATCATAGGATTAATTAATTTTCTGAATGAAAACCACAGTTCTAATATCCAGGTTATTGCTCACTCTCGCAGAATGAACTCTGTGGCCGTTGAGTTTCCGGAAGTTTTCAATAAAAAAAATATCAAGCTCCTTCAGGGCGACATTAAGAATCTTTCTGAAATCGATAGAGATGTTTCTTATGTTATTCACCTCGCAGGAACTCCCGATAATAGAGAGCATGCTTCTGACCCGGTCAGAGTCATGAACGATATTATTACTGGAACTAACCAGATTTTAAATGCCAGCACGAGACTCGATAATTTAGCTAACTTCCTTCAGTATAGTTCTGGTCTTGTTTACGGCATGCAGCCCTATTCTTCTGAGAATATCAAAGAAGAATCGTTCTATGGTCTCAGCTGTTCGTCTCTAAATTCAACATACGCTGAATCTAAACGAGCTGCAGAATCGATGGCACAGTCTTATAGAAGTTCTTTTAAGATACCACTTACAGTTCTTCGCCCTTTCGCATTCATTGGACCTTATCAGTCGCTAGAGCGTCCATGGGCGATCAATAATTTCATTCGTGACGGTCTTGCCTCGCAGCCGATCAGAATTATCGGTGATGAGGAAACTGTTCGTAGTTACATGTATCCTACAGAAATGGCCTTCTGGACTCTTCTGGCGCTTTCTAACAAAACTTCAGGAGCATCGTTTAATATTGGAAGTGACGACGGTAAATCATTAAGAGCTACCGCTCAGATCGTTGATCAGAACTTTGATGGAAAATCAGGCATCGTTTCAACAGTGCCTGTTCACTCGGGACTTTTAACTAAGTTTCTTCCATCAATCAGTAAATTTGAAAGTACTTTCAACGTTAAATTGAAGATTGATACTAAAACAGCAATTGAGAAATCTATTCGTTGGTACCGTTTAGGAAGGTAATAACTTAAAAGTTAATACGTTCTTTTTCAGTCACCAGCGGTCGCTTCATCACCTGTGTATGGATGAATCCAACGTATTCACCTATAATGCCAATGAAAAAAAGCTGAATCGACATAAAGAAGAAGATCCCAATGAGCATTGGGGCAATTCCCAGCTGGAACTGATCCCAAAAGATAAGTTTCAAGACGAAGTAAACCATGGCCGTAATAAAACTCAAAATCGATAACAAGAACCCTGACATTGTTGCCATTCTAAGCGGAACTTTCGAGTGACTGGTAATCCCCAGCATTGCGATATCGTAGAGCTTATAAAAGTTATTGCTGGTTACACCACGCTTGCGACTCGGCTGGTGGAAATCAATTTTAGCGGACTTAAATCCTAATTCAGAGATTAAGCCACGAAAGTATGGATATGGGTCCTGGATATCGTTTAAGATCTGAATGACTTTTTTGTCATACAGTCCGAAACCGGTATTGTTTTTAACAAGTTTTGTATCAGATACACGGGCCACGAAATCGTAATAGGCCTTGCGGATGGCGAACATGATCGGCGACTCTTCACTCTGAGTTTTCACGCCCAGAACGACCTTATATCCTTCTCGCCATTTTTTAACGAAATCGATAATCATCTCAGGCGGATCCTGCAGATCAGAGGCCATCAAGACAGCAGCATCACCCTTCGCTTGAAGTAGACCATAATAAGGTGAACGAATATGACCGAAGTTTCGGTTATTCATGATCACTTTGATCTTAGGGTCTTTTGCCGCCAATTCACGCAGAAGATTCTGAGTATTATCCTGTGAATCATTATCAATGATAATGTGCTCATAGTTCGTGTGATTCATCTTAATGAAAACATCTCTGATTTGTTTAACCAACTCTTCGATATTTCCTTCTTCATTGAAGCAAGGTGTAACAATACTGATAAATTCTGCGCCTGACATTTCTTAAACCTTTTCAGATTTTGGATGAATTCCAATGATCATATTTTCTTTCAATACTGCTCTATCCAGGAACGGGAACAAATCCTCCATCGGGGGAGAGACGATTGAACCATCTTTCTGAGGAGCAAGGGATAGCTTCGGAACAAATAACTGCTCTGGGTGCATGAACACTTCGACGATAGTAGGACCTTTGGTGTTCATCATTTTAGGGATGACCTCATCGAAGTTTTCCCATGTGCGAATCTGGAAATTTTCAAATTTAAAGGCTTTAGCCAGCTCCGTGAAGTCAGGACACGTAACCCCTGATTTCTGATCGGTACCAGAGTACCGGCCTTGAAAGAGGGCTTTTTGAGTATGTTTAATCATCAGGTAACCATCATTATTGAAGATGATGATTTTAACAGGAAGCTTGTGATGAGCGATGGTTTGCAGTTCCTGCAAATTCATCATCATCCCGCCATCGCAGTTTAGGCATACCACTTCACCGTGGTTACTTCCAAAAGAAGCACCGATAGCAGCCGGCAAACCAAAACCCATTTCGCCAAGACCGGTTGAAGTCATGAGTCTTTGCTGATCTTTCATTTTCAAAACCTGGTGACCACTCAAGAGAGCAGTCCCCATGTCTGTAACAACAATTGAATCTTTTTTAAGGTGTTTAGAGAGCTTTTCCATGAACGGGTAAGAGTTGATGAAGCCGTCTTTGTCTTTATGTTCTGGCATGACCCATGGGAAACGCTCTTTATACAAATGACATTGCTTCCACCAGTCGCTGTAGGAAGCTGAGAACGTTCCTTTTAAGGAATCCGTTTTCTGAATGAGTTTTTCCATAAACTCTTTGGCATCAACACAGAGACAGGTTTCAAAGCGCTGAGCATATTTTTCAACTTCAAGATGATCGACATCAATGCATGCAATTTTAGCGTCTCTTGCGAGTTCATTGATCTCATATCCTACTTGCGGAATAGCGAGTCTGGTTCCAATCGTTAAAAGATAATCACAGTTCTGAAGAACAAAGTTTCCAGCTCTCTGGCCATAGATTCCCGCTCTGCCAAAGAGAGATGGATGATCAGAATCAAGCATGTCGATTCCGTTCCAGGTAATAAGCGCAGGTGAATTTAAGTTTTTGAGTAGTGGTTTAATTAATTCTACAGCTCCGGCCAGACGTATGCCGTGACCCAGCCAGATAACTGGACGTTTAGCATTTTGAAGACCAGCTACAATCTGATCAATACCTTGATCAAAAGTCTGAACGCTCTTAGTTGGTTTGAAAGAAGTTTCAATTGGCTTATCGTATTTCTGAAGTTCAGCAACTGCCACCTGGGCCGCCTGGATATTCATAGGAATATCAAGCCAAACAGGACCCGGTCTGCCCTTCCCGGCAATGTCATAAGCTTTTTCTAATTCAAGACTTATCGATGCAGGATTCATTACGCGCATAACGTATTTATTATAATCTTCAACAACCTTAGTGCTGTTGTAGCCCTGGATACCCCAGATACGTAATTTGTTTTCAGGAGTAGTGAATTTCGAATTTTCATTTCCAGAAAGAATTAACGCCGGAATGGAATCCATCCAGAGACTAATGTTTCCTGTAATCCCGTTCAGTGAGCCAGCACCTGTTGTTAACAACACGGCACTAATTTTTCCGGTCATACGATAGTAAGTTCCAGCGGCCATAACTGCGGCTTGCTCGTGGTGAACACAAACGATCTCACTATAGCCAAGACTATTGATTGAGTCGAAAATATGAGCGTTTCCGGAACCAATGATTCCAAAAACGTGTTCAATCTTTTTATCTTTCAAGAATTGCGCGAGGTAGTCTGAAACTTTAATTTTAGTCGTATCATTCATTTTTATAAGCCTATTTTTTCAGCATAAAAAGCAGCTGTTAGTTTGATGGATTCGTCGAGAGAAGTATATACCTGTAGACCCAAGTCCCTTTTGGCCCGTTCGATAGATGGAACATATCGTTCGATCGGTTTACCAGGAGTAGTCTGACTTTTAATTATGATTTCATTATTTAGATTGAGAGTCTTTACGATTTTCTCTGCCAGGTCCTTGATGCTTAAATCTTGATCCGATCCTACGTTATAAGGGATGGAGTTTTTACCATCACACAGAATTTTCACCAACCATAAAACCAGATCATCACTATAGAGAAACGATCTGTAGGGCGTTCCATCGCCCTGAATAGTTAATGTTTTGCCCTGAACAGCATCTTTTAAAAGATTGCCGATAGCATAGGTTCCATCAGGATCAAGATGAGGTCCGATAAAAGCAAAACAGCGGGCAATCTTAAAATCGAAGCCATATTTGCGGGAATAGGAGGTTCCTAAATACTCGGCGACTCGTTTGCCTTCACCGTAGGATGAATTATTCTGAGTAACGTCCGGAGCACCTAAATACTCTTCAGGAATGTGAGAACACTCCCGAGGTTGCTTCCCATAAACGGCACCTGAACTAGCAAAAAGCACCGACTTAATTTTCGCTTCTACAGCGAAATCTAAAACTCTGCGGGTACCGTTTACAATCGTATCAAACATCTCAAGAGGATGAGTGACATTCCAAATTGCGTCTGCGGGAGTCGCAAAATGAAGGATGTGATCAAAGTGTTCTTTGGGAAAATCAAATGTCTGGATATCACCATCAATAAAGGACATACGTTTACAATCATATAAGCCAGGATATTTTTCGATAAAGCTACGACTGTTGCGGGTCAAGATTTTCAGTTCAACATCATACGACTTCAGGCATTGCAAAAATGATTTACCGAAATAACCGGTGCCACCAGTTAAGAAAAGACGTTTGCCATTTAACTTCGCAAGAACTTCATTTTTCATGTTGAAAGTATCGATTGATATGATCATAAGAAACTTTCTGCATATCATCACCCTGAAGGAACTTCACATACCAGTCAGCCGATAAAGTGAGTGCTTCTTTGACATCAAACTTTGGATACCAACCAAGCTGTGATTTGGCCTTACTGCAATCAAGCTTTAAGAAATTAGCTTCATGCGGTTGATGAGCACTTTTCTGAACTTCAATGCCCTTGTGTTCAGGAACGATTTCATGAAGTGTGGAGACAATGTATTCAACATTCTTACAGTCTTTCTCATCTGGACCAAAATTCCAAGCACCAGAGTAGCTGCCATCATTATAAAGCTTCTCGGCCAAAGTCATATAACCTACAAGAGGCTCAATCACATGTTGCCATGGACGAGTGGCATAGGGGTTACGAATTTGTATTTTAGTTTTTGATTCAAAGGCACGCATAAAATCCGGAACAATCCTGTCCTGTGCCCAGTCACCGCCACCGATTACATTTCCAGCGCGGGCAGTGGCCATTTTCTTATGACTCTTCGTTAGAAAAGAATCTCTGATACTGGCAGATAATATTTCAGCACATGCTTTGGAGCTAGAATAAGGATCATGCCCGCCTAGAGAATCATTTTCTCTATAGCCCCATGCCCACTCTTTATTGTCATAACATTTGTCGGTCGTAATATTGACGATGGTATTTACACTTAAGCACTCGCTCGCCGCCATTAAGACGGAAAGTGTGCCCATGACGTTTGTGTTGTAGGTTTCAAATGGGTCTGCATAAGATAATCTAACCAGTGGCTGAGCCGCCAAGTGGAAAACGATCTCAGGAGAAAAATCAAAGAGGTCTTGTTTAAATTTTTGATGATTAACAATATCACCACGATAATCTTTTTCTAAAAGCTCACTTACTTTACAAGTTTCAAAAAACGATGGAGTTGTCGGGATATCTCGCGAATATCCGGCCACAACGGCGCCAGCATCTTTGAGTATCATCACTAACCAGCTTCCTTTGAAGCCAGTATGACCGGTAACAAAAACTCTTTTCCCTTTCCAGAACGCCTTATTCACTACCAAACCTTCCATGGAGCCTTCTTATCGGCCCATAGTTGTTCCAGCTGAACTTTATCTCTAAGAGTGTCCATTGGTCTCCAGAATCCTTCGTGTTTGAAAGCCACGAGTTGTCTTTCGTTAGCGAGTTTTTCCAGAGGAGATCTTTCGAGAATTGTTGCGTCACCTTCAGTAATGTAATCAAAAATTTTCGGCTCACATACAAAGAAGCCGCCATTGATCCAAGAACCGTCGCCTTTTGGTTTCTCGGCAAATTTACGGATCAAATCTCCTTCAAGTTCAAGTGCTCCGAATCTGCCATCAGGTTGAACCGAAGTCAGAGTCATGAGCTTGCCATTCTTCTTATGGAAGGAGATCAATTTTTCAAGATCAATGTCACTCACTCCATCACCGTAAGTAAGAAGAAAGGTATCATCTTTTAAAAACTTCTCAGCCCGTTTCACACGCCCGCCAGTCATTGTTTCAAGACCGGTATCAACCAAAGTCACTTTCCATGGTTCACTAGTGTTGTTGTGAATTTCCATTTTATTATTTTTAATATCAAACGTAACGTCACTCTGATGAAGAAAATAGTTCGCGAAATATTCTTTAATGTAATAGCTCTTGTAACCACAAAGGATGACGAATTCATTATGCCCGTAATGAGAATAGTGTTTCATGATGTGCCAGATGATGGGCTTTCCACCAATATCAACCATTGGTTTTGGTTTAATGTCGGTCTCTTCACTTAATCTTGTTCCGTATCCACCTGCGAGAATTGCGACTTTCATAGTTGTGCCTTAATTCCTTCTTCAATTTTTAAAGCGATATAATCTAAGTGAACTTCTTTGATCGCCGGATAAACTCCAGTCCAGAAAGTATCATTCATAATTTTATCGGTATTCTTCAGTTCACCCACGACTCTCTTGGGAGCATGCTCATAAAGAGGTTGGCGTAAAAGATTTCCAGCGAAGAGCAAACGAGTTCCAATTTTATTAGCTTCAAGAAATTTAACCAGAGCGTTTCTTGAAATGCGAGGATCCTTAATGGTAATCGGATATCCAAACCAACTCGGCTCACTATCAGGAGTAACTTTAGGCAAGTTAATGAACTGGGTAAGATGTTCAAGTTTAGTTGAAAGATATTTTGCATTGGCATTTCTCATTTCAATAAACTTAGGAAGCTTACGAAGTTGAGACAGACCAATGGCCGCTTGCATATCCGTCACTTTGAGATTGTAACCAATGTGAGTGTAGATATATTTATGATCATAGCCTTCTGGCAATTCGCCCATTTTCTGACCAAAACGATTATTGCATGAGTTATCTTTTCCAGTCGGGCACCAACAGTCACGACCCCAGTCACGGAAACTTTCTGCAATCTTTTTCAAACGATGCTCAGACATGAGAACAGCTCCGCCTTCACCCATAGTCATATGGTGAGCAGGATAAAAGCTCACTGTAGCGATATCACCGAAAGTTCCTATCATCTTACCGTGGTGGCGAGCACCAACAGCATCACAACAATCTTCAACCAGCCAAAGATCATGCTTGTCGCAAAATTCTTTAACCGCTTTAACGTTGAAAGGATTTCCCAGAGTATGGGCAATCATCACTGCTGAAGTTTTAGGACTTAAAGCTTTTTCTAAAAGAGTAATGTCCACTTGGTGGGTATCAGCTTCGACATCGACGAAAACTGGAATACAGCCACATTGAATGATCGGATTGACCGTCGTTGGAAAACCAGCAGCGACCGTAATAACTTCATCCCCAACTTTAACCATATCTTTTCCAAGAACTGGTGAAGTCAGAGCACTGAAAGCAACTAGATTGGCCGATGATCCAGAATTGACGAGTAAACAGTATTTTTGTTCCATGAAAGTAGCGAACTGCTTTTCAAAATCTTTAGCAAAACGACCGGTGGTTAACCAGAGGTCGAGGCAAGATTCAATAAGATTGGTCAGATCGTCTTCTTCCAGAACTTTTCCAGATACAGGGATATAATCCGTGCCTGGAACAATCTTCTTAACGCCCTGTTGTTGAAAAAAAGCTTTTGATGCTTCAATGACATTATTTCGCAAAGCAAAACTCCTATTTAAAGAAATCAAATTTTGTATTTTAGTAGTCAAAATACTAAACTAATTTTTCTCCAATTAGAACTCAGGATTAAGTATTGAAAGCATTTATTTTACAGCAGTTTTCTCTCTTAAGAAGCCACCACTTAATCTCGGATACCTTCAGAGTTGTTTCATGGTTATTCTCGCTAATGATTTCAGCTTATTTGCTCATTAACTTGTCGATTCCGCTCTATGAGACCTCAACACACAAGGGCTATGTCTTTGCTGGCGACAATGATGGGGGGAGGGCCATTGAAACTTCTATGGCCACCAGATGGTACAATTCGAATCATTTTGCCCCGTATGGAAACCTTTATTACCGGCTTTCTCAGTCAATTGCCGATTTAGTACCATTGCAAAATGGTAATCTGACATCTCTAGAAGGCAGAGAAAAGTCTCATAATTTTGCTCTCAAGCTTGTTTCGCTTTTCTCATTGTATAGTTTGGGTCTGTTTATAGGATGGGTATTTTTTGGAACTGTTTATATCGTTCCACTTTTTGGAATGTTCTTCCTTCTCTCGACACTACAAATACCGATGTGGACTGAATGGATTTTTCGGCCTCATCCCGAGCATCTCCTAAATGTCTTTACTGCTATCGCTGTATATATGTTTGCTCGCTTTCTGTCGGAAAAAGAGAATCTTCGTATTCTAATTATTTCAGCCTTCACTTGGGGCTTGGCCATGGCGGTAAAGCGGTCAACCTCCATTTTCATACCTGGGATCTTGTTACTTCTCATAGTACCTTTAAATAAAAAAAATCTTTCTCTCACACTAAAGTATGTTAGTTACATGCTCTTGGCTTACTTAGCAGTAGGCTTTCCGCAAAACTTCGGCTTCTATAAACACATTCGGTTTTTGCTTCTTGAAAGCAGCGTCCATTCTATAGGTGATTTAGAGTCTATTTCAAAGATTCTAGGTATTGCAGGAAACCAATTAATTTATGTCGCTCCAATTATACTTGTTGGTAGCATCTTTTCTCAAAACCGAGAAAAATTATTTTCTTTTAAAATAGTCGCCTTGGTGATCATAAGTTTCATTCCTATTTTAATGAGAAAGATGTCGTTTAATGGCGATCATCATACAATGCCACTAGTGATTGCATTTATGGTACTAGTCCTTGTTTTGGTACTTCATTATTTACCTTGGCGAGTAAATTCTAATCTTGCTGCGGCAGTTTTGATTTTAGTCGGAATAAAACTGATTGGAATTAGTCCTAACTATTTTGCAATGAAGAAAATGCAAAACGCATGTTTTAGTGAGTACGATCAGATCACGAAAATTATTTCTTCCACCGTTTCTGAAAATCATCTTGTAGCTAAAGAACCGTATTTCCCAACCGACGAAAAAATCGATAAATACACCTCCGCTCATTGGGGAATTGACTGGAGCAAGATTACTGAAAAAGTAGTTTTCTTCGGTGTCACCAGACATAACTCAACACAATACCTTAATGATCCTCCCAAAGATTTCTACGGAAAGATGGTTGAGAACTGGGACGAGAAAAAACGGTTTTATAACGATCTTAAAAATAAGACTTCGGTCACTTCACCATCAGGAGTCGAATTCAGAAAGATTTTTGTAGGACAATGCGGCCATGAACTATGGATGAAACAATGACCTCTCCACAAACAAACTATCAATAATTAACCGATTCAACTTTCCTATGAAGCCTTATCTTCTTATCAAGGCCCGCAACTTTCTTCTTAACTTCCTCAAATATAGCTTCCAAGCGAATATCTGCACCAGACTTGATCAGGGCTTCAACCATGCCTAGAAGTCTCTTCGCAGAAGACTCTACTGAATGACGCCTTCGTTTCATTATTAAAAAAATTAAAGGCTCAAAGCAACTAACTTAGAATCCTTAAAAACCATGGAACTTATTATTTCGTAGGCCTGAAAAAACTTCATTTCTTGTTTTGGTTTTTTTGCTGTTACCTCATGGAAGACATATAGTCTGAGCACAACCTCGGTAGCTGCATCCATATTCGTTGGTTCATCGTCAAATTTTTCCCATTTGCTGACCGCCATGTGGGACTGATGGACCACTTTTGTAGCGAACACTCGGAGAGACATTCCAAAAGACTCTCTAACAAATCTAATTTGCGCGCCGGTTAATCGGGTTTGTTGAGTCGGAATTTCTTTTAAGGCATCCTTGGCAATTTTTCTTACATCAATCTTTGGTGCCCATTCTTTCCCTACTTTTACCATAATGACGTTATGAAGTTCGACAGGAAAACCTAAACCTTCATAAATATACTTCTGTTGAATTTTCGTTTCCATTTTATTCCTTCCCTACCCACATCACAGTTATGATAAGCATCATCTTTTCGTCAAAGCTTAATATTATTCGAATTTTCTCATTATCAGGAGAGACTCCTTCAATACAATAATTCCAATCCTTATTGCCATCTTTGTAAGCATCTTTTCTCTTATTTCTTTTCCGTTTCCTTCCATGCCTACCTTCGAGGATATCCAGAACGGCCGGTTCTAAAATATCTCTCTCCGACAATCTTGCTTTTGCGTGTGGTAGAAAAATGTAGTCAACATTTTCAACTCTCCTTTCTACCAATTCAAACAAACTTAGATCGCTCTTTTTTTCTGGTTTTCTTCTTGATGTCGCCACATCCCACCTTCTTATCGGTGTAAACCTAGTTTACATTATAGCCGATTATCAGTTTATATCAATACTCATCAAACGCCTGTATTTACGTGATTATTAGCAGTGCTTGGCCCAGAGTCACAGTTTTTTCAGAACAGTTAACAAAAATTTTCCAATAGGGAATTTAAACGAATATTGGGAATTAAAGGATTTGATTGTAGTCAAAATGCGGGTTTGAACTGTACATTTTTACACATGAAAGCCTTCGACAAAACCTACTGGGATAAAAACTACTCAGACCCCATGTCCATGGACGGCATCGGCAATGCTAAAGAGCACACCCGTTACCTCCAATCATTCTTCGCCATCGAGCACGTCGACATCGGTACCATCGTCGATCTCGGTTTCGGTTACGGCCATCTTTTCCGCGAAATGATGAAGGCCTTCATTCCTCACACAGCCATCGGCATTGAACCCTCGCCCTATATTTTTAAAAAGGCAAAACTGGATAAACTGCGCCCAGTCCCCTCAACTGACCTGCGCCTTTTCGAAATGGATCTTCTTACTTGGTGCCGCGGAGATGCTAAGAAATCAAAACCTTTCGACCTCGGCATTTGCACTTCGGTTTTTCAGTATCTGAGCGATAAGGATCTCAAAGAAATTATCCCGATTCTCGCCCAACGAATTAAGTACCTATATCTTACCGTTCCCACCAACGTGGAGCTCGGCCGCCAGGTTTCGGAGCTCGATTTTAAAGACGAGTACGCCATCCACCGCACTCGGGAGAAGTACCAAAAACTCTTGAAACCCCACTTCACTTTTGTTTCAGCACGGGTGCTTGAAAGTAAGCATCACTTTGATGAAGAATCGACGGTGTTTACTGATTTGCTTTATCGGTTTTGAAAATCTTCCACTAAAATTCTCTTTGAGCTTATAAAACGCGCCTTCATTAATCTATAATATCTTTACAAATCCGAGTGTTTACATTTGTATTTACATTTCTTGTAATTCATGGTCTAATTGAGGTAGAGAATGATTTTTGAATGGGATGAAGGGAACATCGGTAAAATCCTCAAAAGATTCCCTATTGAAGAAATAGAGGAGTTTTTTCAACAAGATTTAATGATTATCCCAGACCCAAATCATTCCAAAACCGAGGAACGCTTTATCGCGGTTGGACGAGGAAAATCCGGCAAGCCAATGTTTGTATGTTTCACTTTCAGGGATACTAAAATACGAGTTATTTCAGCAAGGTTCATGAGACCAAAAGAAGCTACTAAATATGAAAAGTTCAAAGAAACCTTCAAAAAATAAAGATCCTCTTAAACGGGATCTAACCTCTTTGTTCGATCTTCCAGGATGGAAAAAAGTAAATTTTGAACTAAAGCCTAAAAACAAAACAGTAACCCTACGTATGAGTGAGGATCTGCTCGAAGCAATTAAAGAAAAAGCCGAATTAGAAGGCCTGGATTACCAAAAATGGATAAGGAATTCACTTGAGGAATCTTTAAATAAAACAGCATAAACGAACTATAATGATTAGCAGGTTAAAATTAAACAAAAGCCCTAAAGAGACCGATAAGCATTCAAAGGCGTCATATGAAATCCTCAAAATCATTAGAAAAATTATACGAAATCATCAATGGTAAAATGGGACCAATTGAAGCAAAAAACTTTGTTTCAGGCGCGGTCTATAACGCTGTCAGTGAGCTCCAAGAGAACAATCTCCCTGTCACAGAGAGCGCTTTAGATGCAATACTTTCAGAATTGGCTGATGATTTTGAAAAAGCTGCAAAAAAGTCACGTCGCCTAAATCAATAAAAAAGACACCCCAAACACCTGTATTTAATCAATTAAACCAGAGCTATTCTTTTTTGATAGGTTGACCTACTAAAAATAGTAGCTTGTCCTACTATTTTATGAAGAGACCTTTTGTATCTCACTTAAAGCAAGTCCTGTTAGAAGAAACTAGGTTTATCCAAGTTATCCTAGGCCTTCGTCATTTCATTTATGAAAATGCTGATTCCGTATTTAGTTCAAAACCTGAATGGCTTAGGACGAAGTGGCCTGTTTACATGCGGGAGAGGTCTTAAGCCTTAATAAATTTTTAGGTCAACTCCAGGAGGGGTAAACGTCGATCTCGTAAAACATTATCTTAAACTCTATGAACAAGCGTATCTCTTAAAAACTCTTGAAAAATTTTCAACCAACAAAATCCAAAAGAAAGGAAGCTCTCCGAAGTTAATTCCTAGAGCGAATGCGTTTTTGAGCATGTTTGAAGAAGTACCTAGAGGTAGAAAACTTTCAAAGTTTAGATAAAATGATAGAGCTCGTTTAAAAAGTCACCATTTCAACAGCCAAAGGACATCTCTATTGATTCGGTTTGCATCAAAAGAACTTGGATTAAACTGCCCACCGACCCATGCCATCGCATTCTCATGCTCTTTTGAATCTTCCTGTGCCAGATCTTCCAATAGGGCATAGTACCCATGAATGCCTCCACTATCTTCGGGGGGACAGGCATTCGCACCGTCGAGGCAAACAGGATAGGTAAAAATCTCATTTGGACTTAGAACATCCTCAACGACTACTGAATGAGACCAATTATCTCCAAAGTCGTAATCGTAAGTGAATCGATCTTTTTTACTTAAAACATCAGCGATTTTGACTTTCCTTTCATCAAAAGATGGCGGGAAGGAGTAAATAGCATCTGGATCATTCAGCGGATTAATATATCTTTTAGAGTGAATCTTAAATTCATGGAGATGCGAATTCTCCCATCCCATGACTATTTGAAAAATAAGATGCAGCTTCTCCAAGCTAAGCTTTCCCGGAACAAGAAGGCGTCTCCAGACCTCGGGTTCAGTTTCATCAAGACTAATTCTCAAGCGATAGATCATTTTTTTATCATTTGGCTTAGTCTTTATGACTTCTAATTTCTTTTTCATAAATTATTCACTCTCGCCATTAAGAGTACCTTGTTAGATTTTTCAGAAATGGAAAATATTTCTTCTATGCGGGATTTCACAACAATGATGTCGTAGTCAAAAGCAAGTTTTGGCACAAACTGTTTTCTTGCACTCTCAACTATTTCTAATTTAATGAATCCCAAATTGAGAAGTGAGTTACAGTCCTTTAAGACATGAGGATATTCACGATTCAAAATTTTTGATAGTTGATTTATTGAGGTCGGCTTTATTCTCGCTATCGCCATTAAAATTTCAAGTTTATTGGCCGTCATCAACCTTTTGAATGTTTCAAAACTATCAAACGAAAGAGTTTGATTCGCTTCATTTGAGTTTTTACCATTGAATAAAGCTTCTTTTAATTCTCCCATGAATTCATCATGACTAGAAAAAATGACATTTAAAATTTTAAGCTTCATCCAATAGCTCCCTAACTTTCTTATCGAATATATGCCACGCTTCGATCCAATTTGATGCATGGATGGTTTCTCGAACTTCATGATTCAGCGGTAGCTTTGAGTGATTATGAAATCCAAAAGGACTGTGACTATCAATTAAGAGAACAATTTCAAATTCTTCTTCGCCTTTTAACTTTTCTCTCAAAACTTTAAAAACACATTTTTGACCATCTGGTTGATAGATATTCGAGTCAGCAGTCTGCTCAATACTAACTTCAATTTTACAAATTCAACCTCGTCGATCAGTGGTCAAGCGTTGACGGTGTATTGGCAGATTTGGATTCATACCTTGTCCCAATCTGATATATACACATATAGTATATACCATCTTTGTATTATTATCAATAATCATTAATATCAATGGCTTAATTGCAATATCTCACATCTATCAAAAAGAAATCCTCTCACTTAAGACTCTGTCGTTTCTTTTCATACTTGGAAAACATCCTAGGTCGTAAGGTCTCTATGTCCAAAAGGTGCCATGTACCTTTTGGACATAGTTTTTTTTAAGAATTTTATTTAAAGTAAAATTGATAAGCATTCAAAGTCTTCATATGAAATATTCAAGATCATTAGAAAACTAATAATCAAATACGTATCCGAGGAATCATAATGACAAAGTTTAATATCAAAATGATGAAGCCTCTCAAATTAAAGAAAAACGTGAAGTTGTTTAAGATAACTCCTAAAGATTTTTCCCGAAGTGAAGAGAAGGTAACTTTGGCATTGTCACAGGCCCTCATGGAAGGCGACAGAGAAGCATTTCAAGAAATAATTATGGGTTACCTAAGCATCATCAACAAAGACGAACTCTCGAGAATTTCAAAACTTCCCATTGCTACAATTCGCCGTGTTGCTGCAGGATCAAACTACAACATTGAAACACTACTCAAAATTACCGCAGCGATTAAAAACGCCGCCTAATTATCTTTGAATTTGCTTCAGAACGGTGACATATTAACAGTATGAAAACCGCCCTCATCTGCATGCTCCAACTCCACAAGAACTCCGGTTCCGCCCGAACCGCGTTTGAAAATATTCGTTATTTTCAATCTAAGGGTTACGTCGTTCATGTCGCCGCTATGACCATGGACAAAGATGCCTTAAAATCGATCTCAGTCATCCCTCATAAAATGCTCCCATGGCTCAAAAGCACCGGCATCACTCGCCGCCGTTGGTATAACTGGCAAGTGCAAAACCTTCGCCAAAAACTGAGTCCCACTATCACCGTCGGTCACGGAGACATCCAAGATCAGGACGTGGTGACTCTCCATAACTGTGTGTTCTACGCCTCTGAACTCATCAATAACAAAGCTCTACCGGCTGATCACGAGATGGCCCTGACTCACGGACCACTGCTCAAGAATCAAAGCTTCCGTTACATGATCGCAAATTCCAAGCTAATGAAAAACGACACCATCAAACGTTTTGGAGTACCGGCAGAAAAAATTCAGGTCATCTATCCGGCCCTTGATACCAAAATGTTTTTTCCCCTCTCAAAACAGGAAAAACAATTTCAGCGCAAGCGTTTTGGTTTCACCGATAAAATCGTGGTGAGTCTCATCACGTCGGGAAATTTTAAAAAACGTGGGCTTGATATTTTTGTTGAAGCTCTGGCCAAACTCAAACCCGAAACCCTTCAAAAAATTGATGTGCGAATTATCGGTAAAGATGAGCCCGGACCTTTCCGTGATCTCATCACAACTAAAAATCTCGACTCCGTGGTAAAGTTTCAGCCATCCCTTGATGACATTCAAAATTTCTATAATGCTATCGACCTCTTCGTCCTCCCGGCCCGCATTGAAGAATTCGGTCGAGTAGTTCTCGAGGCCATGGGCTGATTGAGATGATTAAGGCCCATCACACTGAGTATCGAATTCTCATTGAAGGCCACGCAGATAAGAATGAATCCTTAATTGCTGGTAATATGAACCACTGGTCCTTGAGTGCTGCCAGAGCGGCTCAAGTCATTGCAAGGTTTGAATACTTCGGATTTAAGACTGAATACCTCGTTGCTTTGGCCAAGGGAGATCGAGAACCAGTGGCCGAATATAAGATGGAAGCAAAAAATGGAGTGTCACCTAGAGAAATTGCGAAGCTTAACCGACGTGCCGTGATTAGAGTCTTAGAACCTATCGCCAAACACAACGGTAAGATAAGAGCGGGTGCTTTGTTCCAAGATGGTGAAGGAGCAGACAATTCAGCTGATGCCTATATTTTCAAACAAGATCAATAAATAAAACCTCTCGGAATCATTCCTAGGGGCTTTTTTTATATTATTGATTCATTGAAGATCTAATTGAATCCAGTCCTAAAGAAACACTCGTCTTACGGTTGCCTGATGTGAACTGAATCAAAGGTAGATGCCCAGATAATGCCTGCTCACTTCTTCCAAAGTGGGCCGGAGCTGAGTTTTCACCATCTATCAGGGCATTCATATAGAGGGAATCATTATCACACTCAATTCCGTGAAGAGTGAATTGAAATGTTACTCTGCCTTGGCTTTCTTTACAGTTCCATTCCATATGAGACACTCTTGAACCACTTGTATTAGCGATAGCGATAGTCCCTTTTAAAAGCCATTTAAGGGCCTCATACACAGACTCTCGAGGTGCATTCACATCACTATTGAAAGGACTGCGATTCCCCAAGTTGACATTAATCTGCGCAACTTCTAACAGATGATAGTTTTCAGTTAATAACTTGTGAAATTCTTGCTCTAAACTTACCTGCGCCGCTTGGGCCTCAATAACAGGTGTCACCTCAGTCTTTTCTTTAGGAACCGGAACCTTGATCGTTTTAATGATCACTTTCGCAGGCTTGCTTTTTCTTCCAAAGTAAAAACCCAAGATTGAAAGAAGTACCGTCGACATTAAAACATTTATCGGTAAAGAAGCGCTTGATTTCTTTTCAGCGACTTTTTCACCTATTGAAAACTTTTCTTTAGAGGCTTCAGGTTTGATCTGATCAATTTGAGCGCGAAGGTTTTTAATGAAGCTTATCGTTTCAGGGCCCATTCCTAATTCTGTTTTTTGTATATTAACAGTTGGACGAGGAGCACCGACTTCATCAATGGCTTTATTAATGGAGAAAACATGCTTAGTCCAATTTAGATAGAAATTCGCTGGCATGCCTCTGCTTACCATACGAGCATCTTCTTTTTTAATCCATGCTTTAAGAGCATAGACTCTTTTTGGGTGACCAAAAGAAGTGGCACGCATCGCCTCATACATAAAATTATATCTTTCAGTGGCAGAAAAATTTTTCAAGTGATCGTAAGCGTAAACTATAGAGGTCCAAAGATTTCTCTCGCGCCGATCTACAATTCCCCAGGGGATTGAAACTGATTTAGTTTCATTGGCTGCTGTTTTTTTAATCTTTTCATCATGCTTAATTTTTCCATCGATGGTTTTAAGCAGGTTAGTCAAAGATGGATTCGAGCCATGGGATAAAGGTATAAAAAATAGACACAAAATCAAAATAAAACAAGATTTCATGCTTCGCCAACTTTGCTAATGTTATATGAATCTATTTCGTGGATAGTCCAGCCAGAAGAGAATTTATCCCGAAAAGGGATGACTGATAAACTTAAGGGAGGATTCGTAAAAGGGAGCTTTTTGTAATTACCTTCAAAGATAATTTTCCAACTCGGTGTTGGTCTTTGAACAGAAACCAGAATAATTTTTTCGGGAAAAGGCCATTCAGATGAGGCAAGGAGATTATTAAGCCATTTTCCTATCGCATCAATCGTCACTGCTCTGTCAGGTGTGCATTTTTCGACCCGCTCCGAGATCGCATACCAATTTGTTTCAGGGCACGCCTCACGCATCTTAGAACATAATTGGGCCCATGCTTTTTCTTGGTAGATGACATTCTTATCATCACCTAGACCTTTATCAAGAACGACTTTCCAGTCATAAACCGTTTGAGCACTTTTTTCTTTGTCAGGTGTTTTTTGAGTATTTTCAATAGCATTTGAATCTGGACCTCTCACAAGACCTCCTGTCATTGGTGAGCTGTAGCAATTACCATTCTAGAATAGCCTATGAGGTAAAAAAAGATGGTAGAGATTGCCACCTATGCGGCTTTTCCACCCTTAATCGACTGAAGCTTACCTTGAAGCTGAGAGCTCCATTCTTGAATGAGCTGATTTAAGATCGTGGCATAAGAAGAATTTTTACTTAGACTCATTCTCGAAAGCTTAACAAAGTCGTACCAAATATCTTCACTACGATCAGATATGGATTGGAGCTTAGAAGCGTCATGGGAAATATTTTCAAGTTCCATGTCGAGCATGTCCCGTGCCGGTGTACCAGTTTCAGCAAGTATATCAATCAAATTTGCTCGGACATCTTCCGGACGACTTTGTAAAAACTCTACCCTTTTTGAAATCGGATAAGACTGTAGAACTTCTTTTAGAAAAGGAACCGGAAGTTCTAAGATAAGCTCACTCGGAAAGTGGCGTTTGGCGACTTCTGTCACCATTCCAGCATTGCCAGCTTTGGCCAGAGCTCTAAAAAGAACTCCTTCTCTTTTCGGAGATGATGTCGGGATCATTGTCATGATTCGTTGAGCAAACGGAGCCGGACCATTGGCCTCTTTGTGGGCACGGAGGGCCTCTTTGAGAGTCGGAAGCACTTCATCCATTCTCTTAATGTCAAACTGAGCGCCTAACGCTAGCCAGTTGTCAGCAGTGTCGTCATCAACTTCAGCTAGAATCTTTCCAACGATGACTGGATTTAATAAGTTCATCATCGCACCAGTATGGATTTTATTAGCATTGATGAATTCAAAGGTTGCTTTGGAGTTAAGTTCCATGATGAGATTTAGGAGCTCACCATCTTTGATCTTTGTTGGAACTAAGAAATAACGAATCACTTCTTGAAAGATGTGCTTGTTAGCAGTAACTAAGTCTTTGGGTTCAAGATGATGGATCAGATTTTTCCACTTATCACGTTGCTCAGATGACAAACCCGCCATTAGTTTTTCCATATCTGCAGCATTCACCTGTTGAGCTACTCCACGTAGCGCCAAGAGAGACGCTTCCTCGTCCTCGTTCAACCAATTTCTCACCATGTTAACAGCTTCATCTGAATGCTGTTCAAGACACTGCTGGAATCTTTCGAAATCGTGTGAAGCTGCCATCTCTTCTTCCTCTTTAGGTATATTCGTTGCTTGTGCAGTAGCAAGTTCCTCTTCTTTCTCATCTTCTTCTTTCTTCTCCTCAGGCTTTGGTTGATTGGCCTGAGCTGCAAATTTCTCCATAAAAGCTTTCCATTGCTTAAAAAGTGACAGAGCGATGAGGCTGATAATGAGAGCTCCAAGAATGAGACCAACTGCATTTCCCCAGCGAGAAGCCCATTCGTACCAATCCTTTGCCCAAATTTTTGGTTCTTGCTCTTCAGGTTTTTTCTCTAGTTTTTTATCATCAGCGATTTTTTTCAGAGCAGGATCGACCCATTCCATCGTGATACTTTCGAATTTAATTTTTGGCTTAATTCCAGAGACAGAGATTCTGGTATTTCCAACAACTTTTTTAACAATCTCTGCGAGGTCTGAAGTAATCTTATCACTAAGATAAACAGTAATATTAAGTGAGTTAATGCTCTTAAAGACATCATAGGTTTCGTTAAAACGATAAAGGTTCATCAGCTTTGTGCGGTCTTCATCAAGAAATTTTTCGACCACTGGAACTTCAAGCCCCATTTTAGAGAATGCGATGTAATCGCCTCTAGCTTCGGCCATTGAAAGATCTGAAACGCGTGGTCCACCTTTATGTCCATTATTTCCGAAATTAGGAGCAGCTGGTTCAGAGACTTCAACTTCAACATCAACCATATACTGGTTATCTTTTAGGAGCGCTGAAATAGTTGAATTATACTTAGACTGGACTTTTTCTTCCAAAGCAAGTTTTTGCCAAGTCAAAGAATTTCCGGCTAAAGAAAAGACATTACCGCTGATTAAACAAACTAGAAATGCAATGGAAAATTTCATCATTGAACGTCTGAATCTACCCCGAGTTTTTTCTCGAGATAAAGTTTCATCCTATAGGCATCATGATTGTCTGAATTTAATGAAAAGGCTTTACGGTAATAACTAAGAGCACTCTCAACTTCTTTATTCATGTAGTAGGCCGTGGCCTTCATTTCAGGAATAATAGAGAGAGTTGGATGTTTTTTCTCAAGATCATCTAACTTCGAAAGTGCATCACGGAAGTTGCGACCTCTCACAAGTTTTTGAACATCAAAAAGTTGGTTCATCAGTGAATCATGCTCTTTGATATTTGATATGGCCTTGTCTAATTCAAGGTTGGCCGTGAGTTCCAGATCGGAGTCCGTCGTTTTAGCTAAAAGTACTCGGTAAGGAGTATGACCAGATTTTCTAATTTCAAGTACGAAGCTATTTGATTTAACGTATACGTTCATAACCTCAGTTAGGTTCGCTTCGTAAGGAGTCACACCCAGACGTATAGGTTTACCGTTTGTGCTAATAAAAATCTCAGCGGCATCTGGCTGACTTTTAATGTTTAATTTAGCTGCCATTGATACATCGCTCAAGATGATTGACAGAATAAAAGTAATGAATAAAAGCCGTTTCATAATAGTCTCCAGTACTATTATCCAATAAAACTCATATTCCTTGAAAGGTTTCTTAATCGAGGAAATAAATGCCACCTACCATGGCCTTCATTGCTAAAGTTGTGGTCGATATCCCAATCCCCCGGGCAATTTCTGCCTGGGCCCTTAAAGTCCACTTCTCAAAACGACGACTTACTCCCCCACCTAAATCAATTTCTAAAAGGGTATCGTTTTTCTTTGCCGTATCAGTTAGGTAAGAAATGTAGGCCATGTTAAGTCCAGATAAAAGAAAATAGCGAGTTACTGGAGTAATACTAAGAGATGTCGTAGCATCTTGGAGGATTACCTTGGCAGCATTTGAATTGCCAAAGTAATACTCCAGCCCACCACCACTCGAAAAGTAGGTTCCCTGGCTTGCTATGAGAGGAAAGGTAAACTGGCCATACCAGGCCTTATTTCCATCCGTTCTGAATCGATAGTGGAGCATCCCACTGATGCTTGCTACAGATCCTGAGGCAGGAGTTTGCTGATTAGGCCCACTTAAAGCACTCTGAGACTCTGTGAAACTTATATTCGCCATTCCCATCATGAGAGAAAACTCATCAGACTTTTTGAGTCCTGACTGAATCATCTCGTAAGCTGAGACCTGACTACAAAATATTAAAGCTGCCGAGTAGCAAATAAGCCAGTTCGTGATTCGTTTAAGGTAAATGACGTTTCTCCCGATGTATTGAGATTAATTTTTTCAATCGTAAAGTTTGCTTGCCATTGACGATAGGACCAGGGTGGAACGACAGAAAGAACAGCGTTAAGTCCCGACCACTTAGTTACCTTTTTGAGAGGAGAATAGTTCGTCTGAGCTAACAATGGTGATCCGTAACCCAAATTCACTTTCCAATAACCTTTGGCATAAAACCGAAACGATGATTTTAATTTTAGCCATGTTCCCGTAATGGTTTGTGGCTTAAGTCCTTCTCCCGCTGAGGGGAGGTTAACAAAAAAAGATGAATCTTGCTGAAGCCCCGTTGAAAGAGTCCAGCGCTCTTCTTTCCAAGTGAGAAAAGCTCCTATTTGATAAATTGATGGCAACACCACAGGAGATGAGATCGCCCGGCTATAGGCCATATCAAAATCTCCACCAACCTTCCCGCTTGAGAACGCCATCGGAAAAAAAGCTGATGCCTTTAAGGTTAACAGCTGAGCTTTGGTTGTTGTTCCAACGAGATACTGACTTTTAATTTCTCTAGAATCATAACCCCCAGCTAATCCATAACTTTTTGCATACGTTTTCTCGATGACTGCTTTTTTGACCGGATCCTCTGCGACCGAAACTTGGTTCGGAGAGGCCATAGAGCTTGATTGAGTTGAAGGAGCAGAGAGCTTTTCGGCGCTCGGTGCTGCGTTCTGCTTATCATTTACGATCTTTTGAATACTCTCATCGGCATCAGCTTTCATTTGCAAAACTCGTTCTCTAAATTTTAGCGTTGGGGGATCGGCTTGATTTACCTGCGTCGTCGACGGTTTTGATCTTAGATTCTCTTTCTTGATTACCGGCTGAGGAGTTTTTACTTTAGGGACTTTTGAGGGATTTTTTTCATCTAGAATAAATAAAGACTCTAGGGCCCCTTGGAACATGCGGAGGAGGTTTTCTTCTCGAATGTTTTCTAAGGACGCTTTAGTTAAAAGCTTTTTGGATCTGAGATCAAGAAGACGAGTTTCAATTTTATATCCATTCTCTGAGCGACCTACTTCTGCTTCCATCGCAACCATGTCCACAGTAGTTGACTCAGGAGTATCACTTCCAGAAAGAAGTATCTGGTGACCCGGCTGTTGCGAAGCAACTTTTAAAGTTAAAGTTTGCATCTGCCTGCCGAGAGCATCGGATAATTGCTCAAGACCTTGAATTTTCCTAACTAAAATTAACCGTGAATCATTGGCATGGGCCTGAAGATTCAGGAATAAAAATAAGAGAATTGAGAATTTGAAACCTAGCTTACACATAAGAAAATCTTATGTTGAAGTCAGATTCTATACAATGAGGAAAAAACCTCTAAGGTAATAAAACCATGCAACGTGCAGAACCATATATGATAGTACTATGAATGAGCGAAGTATAGTTAGCGTAGGTCGTTCCTGGAACTCCACCACGTGCTATACGTACATTAGCATTGGGAATAGCACTGTCTCTAATATAGAAAGCCGAGCTACCAGGGAGTATTTGGGATGAGGTACCTGGAATGAAACCTGGCATACTCCCAAATAAGAGATCAATGTTAGTAGCCGCATCTCCCATCCAATGGGGAATCTGGGTCATGTTTGCATAAGAATTAGCACTTGGAGTGCTGAGCAGTAGAGACCAAGCAGCTGAGTTAATCAACTGAAAAGGGCGGTTGATATTTCCAGGATTCTTAAGTGTGAGCTGCGTTCGTAGCGAGCACCTGTTTGAGGAAGTCATGAATGGGTCGTAAGCAATCCCGCCTGTGAGACTCTTTTCTACAAGGAGCTTCTGGGTGTGGAAATAATGGAAGTTGATTGGTGGTACCAGAATGCTAACTGGAGTTGCATTATTATTTGCCGCTGAAAGATATTCATTAAGATTCATACCTAGGAACCGCTTAGGTGTTCCATCAACAAATCGAGTATCCCTTCGGATTGCAACAATCCTAAAATAAAAATACTGACCATTAGCTAGACCGGTCGTAATATTTGCAAACTGAGTGGATGTTGCGACATAAGGCCTAATATCAACATAGCTCGTAATGGCTGTGCTATACGGGTTATTAAGACCTACAGCTGAATTTGAAAACATGATTCTTAATCCGACGATATCACCTAGATCTGAATTGGTAGGTGTCATTTTTTGCGTACTAAAGTTTACAGTTCGGTTATCTAAAGCCGCAACTGATCCTACTGATCCACTCGCAATTGATGGATCAGGAGTAATAACCCCTTTCATATGGACCCATAATGAAGAAGTAGAACTTCGGTTCACAGAGAAGTACCAGAGCTCAGCCGCAGTCTCCCTCATGTCGTTGCCGTTCGAAATGGAGAGGGTTCTATGAAGGAAGTCAAAATTAGCACTGAAGTATGTAAGCACATTGCAAGGTGTAATAGTTGTAGAACTGAATCCCTTTTGATGGGCAGGTATCGCATTATTCGTTTCGTCATCACCAAAAAAACAGCCCTTTGAGGCTTCCATCGTGACTTTTTTATCACCATTGCCATACTTGGTGGAGTAAATGACAGCGTAGTCAAGGCCTCCGTAGTTCCGATATTCTCCAGCAGATGGAATCAAACTGGTGGGAGCTGGTGATCCTGGAGAATACCCTCGCAAAGAATATCTTGTGACATTTTTCTGATAGGCAAGCAGCAGCGACGCCTTAGTCGCTTGGGTATTTCGTAAAATTAATCTCTGATAGAGGCCAGTTGGTTCTTGAAAATTAAATTTCAAAGGCATTGTCGACATACTCACAGTACCAAAATTCATCGCATATGATGAGCGAGGGACGGTTGTACTTCCTTGGGAAACATTGTAGTTGATAGTCTCCAGCGTTCGTCCAGAGGCGACGACAAAGCCCGGTGATCGAGGTAGTAGGTTTACACCCACATTTTGCATGACGTACTGGCCTCCAATAGATCCCATATTATAAATGGAGGTCAACACAAACGATTCCGTCGAATCAGCAGCCGTTGGCTGATAAATAAGAATGAGAGTACAACTTGAAAAAGGATTTAGGGTCATTCCTGATGTACAAGGCGTCTCACCCATTGGAACTTGCGCCAGTGAGGATGTAAAGCTTGAAGGAACAGTTCTAGAAGCCGAAGCCGAGGCATCGACTCTAAAAATATTCCTCAGATCTAAAAGTGGAAATGCGGTATTATTGCTGAAGACGATTTTCTTTTTAGCATAAGCATCATTTACTGTTGGTGCAGCGGTTAATTTAATCGTATCGAAAATAAGATTTGAGGTGGGAGGACTGCTATTCCATGTAAGTGAAGAGGGATAAGCATCGCCGAGAGTAACTGTTGGTGGTCCAGATTCATTTTGAATCACATCATAGTCACTCACATTCATCGTGAGCAGTGGATGGGTACCGGCTTGCTGAACGTGAGCAAGAACCAAAATTTTTAGGTCCATCACTTCTTTTGTAGCTGTTGCGAGATTCGAAGGGACATTACTAGATTTATAAATGAGAGGAACTAAGTGTCTTCCATTTTCATAGGACAGATCAATCTCCATCCGGTGCTCTCCAGCGATGGAAGGATTAAATCTGTAAGTTAGTGGCAAAAGATTAGAATTACTTGGAACCGTGACGGGGAAAGTTTCAGGCGAAGTAAGTACTGTGAAACTAGGATCTGGAGTGTTGGTGTAGCTCAGAACTTTCGCCGGATGCTCTCCAAAGTTTCCCAGGCCAATGGGAAGATCAAACGCCGGAGACCCTTGAGGAAAACTTCCGACATAAAGAATAAAGTCATAGTTGGCCCGATCAGCAAACCCTGAAAGAGTAGGAACAAAGTTCCTCGAGCCATTACCTCTCACAAAGGGAGAAACTTGCAGGGGATCATTGGCAAGATAGTTAAAATTCTTTCCAAGTCCATAGAACCACATCTCTGGAATAATTCTTGCCACTTGAGTCCCTGATATTGCCGGGTAGGTAAAACCAGGTCGATACATGGTCGAGGTTAGAGGTGGAAAAAAGGAATGGAGACTGAGTTTTGCAACATCTCTCTGGTTAACGGAGTGAGTGTAATTAGGTAAGTTAAATCTTCTTCCAAAAGGTCTTGCGAGAAGATCTTCATTATCGCCATCATAGTAAGTCACGCCAATGTTTGACCAAAGAATCGCTACTGCATTATTACTACAAAACTCCCAAAGACTTGTACCTCCAGAGGAATCTAGCGAACGGCTAAAAAGCCTTGTTGCCTCTTCTTCATTTGAGTCGGTAGGAAGTAGACTTGTACACGAAGTAGGATTAACGAAGCGGAACCTATCAGCAGTTTTCATTTCGATGGTATAGACGCAAGACTTGTCTTTAGGGAGACCTGCGAACATTCCAGCTCTTACTGATGGATCTGCACCAGCAGGTGTTGCGTAGGTAAAATCTTGGTCAGTGATACTCAAGCAATCATAGTCTGCACCAAGAGAAGCAGGGTTTGTAGTCGGAATGAGATTGGTATTAAAATGAAATGATGGGGCGGTCGGTACCGGAGGATTCTGTAAACGGATATAAGGAATCGTTCCTGTTCCAATGTTGGTTAAAAAGATATTCGATATAAAAGTGCCACCTACGGCATTAATGGTTCCGCCGAAAGAATTAACGTTTCTAGTATCATCACTGAGTCTCATCAACAGACCCTTTCGGGCAAGAAGTGTATTGACTCTCACATTGGCAGAGCTGCGAGGATAATCTGGAATATTGTTATCACGATTAATATCAGTATAGGCGGCTCCACTATCATAGAGGAGCTCAAAAGATTTATAGGGTCTAAGGTCAAGCCCAATGCCATCAAACATATTTGCATCTTCTTGTGCACCTGTGGCCATTCCGATGGGAGCAAAATTCGTAACGATTGTGCATGATCCAGCAGGGGGAATCACGGTACAGAAGCTATCACTGGCCACTGCTCCAGAAAAATAAAATGGGGCCATTGCTCCTAGATTCGCTCCGGCGCCACCAATCGGAATTGTACGATTCAAGCCATCTCGAAGAGAAATGTTAGTCGCCGAGATGCTACCATTATTGGTGAAAGTAACAACAAATGGGGCCCTTTTAAAATAGAGAGGAGACTGAAGAGCAAGTCGACCTAAATCTGCAGTCGGGTTCACTCCCGCTGTGATTGGATATTTGGTTCCATCTAGGAGCACGCTTGTTACACTTATTCTGGCCGCAGCTCTAGCTTTTGCCGAAAGATTAAAAAGTTTTGTCGTGACAATTTTAGTTGTGCCCTGCCAGCGAGAATCAAAAATGACTTCAGGCTGTAAGTTTAAAAAATCAGTATCATAGTCGCGGATATAGGTTACCGAGGGCTGAAAGGTGACATCAATAAGGCAACCTGACCCAACCGGAACAAGTTTTCCAACCAGAGGCGAAACAGCAACACAGGAATCTTTATCTTTTATTGTAAAAGGGAAACTCGCCAGAGAGAGAGGAGTATTTGAAGGATCAACGCAAACAAGATAATCAAATCCCGCTCTAGCGCTACAAGTTCCCATGAGAACTCCCCCACTATCCCTCACAGCAATTGCCTTGATCTCACCTTCTTGGTAACCAACGTTGCTGATCCTCATGGTGCGGACGTCTCGGTTACCTGAAATAACTGGAGCTTCAAAACTCACCGTCGCTTGAGAAACTTTAAAACGCGCTTCAATGGTTGTTGAGACAGAACGGAAATAACCGTTAAGGCCTCCGCTTGAGTTCATGGGATCTTTTTTAAAGGCTAAATTTAAAGTTGCGCGGTAATTAATCTCTGCTATTTCCGATCTAAGAGGATCACCTGCGATATCCTGGTTTTTTGGCGTGTAACGAATCATGACTTTACACTTGTCGCCTGGTTCAAGAACAGCGGGGCAGTTATTTTCAAATGAATAGGCCCCTATCATTCCTGTTGGGCAGTCATTACTTATCGCTGAGAGACAGACTTCTGCGAGAGTGACGACAATATCTTTTGCTGGTAATCCACCAGCATTCACGATCTCTAGTTCTTCATTAAAAGTTGGTTTCTCCGCTCGCTCAACAACAGGTGTCTGGGCACTTCCTACAAGCGCCCCAAAAGTGTATTGAGTTTTATCATTGGTAAAAACTAGCGATGCTGCAGTCCCTGCAATAAACTTAACTTGGGCAGTATGAGTTTCGACTTCAATAAAGTTTTTAAAACTAAGTGTTAATGTCTCGAGGTAACGGCGACCTTCTCTTGGGGTGAGCAAAAGCTTGATGAGGCAACCAGAATTTGCACCCAGCTCTTTCCCACAAGTTCCACCCTGACCAGGGTAATTAATGGCACCATCACTAGTAGGAGCAAAAGTAATCGAGGGAGCTTTATCGGCTTCGGTAGTGATTTTAAGATCAAGTTCCGTATAACTTTTCGCAGTACTATTATAAACGCTGATAGTGAGCACGCGCGGATCACTTGTCAAAAGATATTCACCTAAGTCAACTAACTTGCCATCTACATTGTTTCCATCAAGAGCGTAAAGAGCATCCGTCGTGATTCCTCCAGATGTCACCTTAACCGATGTCCCTGGTGTATTACATGCACCTAGAATCAGAAGGAAAAAATAAATCAGGAAGTGATGCTTCATCTTAATTTTCCTGGTTAATAAGAATACCGCAACGTGTACCACTGGTCATGTCAGAGGTTTGAACACCAAGCATAATCCCGTCAGCAGAGACTTCTCGAATCGAGGCTGAATAGCGACCGGTTGTTGAAATATTAGATTTCCCGCCGGAATTTATACTAAAAATAGAGTTTCTGGGTACATCCCAAATTACTCGGTAGGTTTCAAGAGTTGAACCATACTGAAATCCTGACGGGAAACTGATAAAATTCTTTATTGGATTTAACATCGTAACCGGATCATCTACTGTAATAAAATCGACATACTCAAAGCGAGCACCATTATTGTTCATAGGAATAGTTTGAGAGTTAAATCCCGACGCCGAGTAGGTAAAGTCTGAAATACCAGTATTTGTAATCTGAGAATTTCCGACCGGAAAATTTGAGATCACTGGATTATCGTCAGCTGTCGTAATGTTGCTTGCAAGAGTTGAAATAGTGGTAGAAGTATTATCATTCGGAGTTGCGAGAAGACTATCATTACAGCTACCTGCTTCACAAATAAGAGGTAAACCGATGAGAGGATTAAAATACTTACTCCTAGCATTCGTACCTGAAAGAGAAATCGAATTCGCGTTCTTCATCGCCGCGCCCATTCCTCTAGGCCCAAAGTCAAGGAAGCGGCCATCGCCATTTCGCCATGTAAGAACTGAATCTTGGTCAGGCTGTGGGGTCTCGACAATGGTCGGATTTAGGGCGCCACCTGGAGAATACAGTGGAGACCAGTAACCGGTAGCGACATCTTTAAAGAAGTCTACCGCTCCTGCTCGCTTAACAGGGTTAGCATCCACAACTGAGCAGTAACCAGAATCAACACTTATTTTTACCCATGGTTTGATGTCCGATCGGGCCGGACTCCCATCGCGGAAACGGAACTCAAAGGCTACAGGAGAACCATTACTAAGGGTACCACTTTTAATAATTGCGAGCCTATCTCGTTCACTAAAACTATTGAAGACGGCAAGATCTGGACCACCAGTACTTTGGTTAATGGCACCATTACCACCGGCCCAGGTACTTGCAACTGGTCCTAAGAAGATGGCATCTTCACTATAGTTACAGAAAATTTTCTCACTGCTGGATTCACTCACATTACCAACCATGTCTTGTATCCCATAGCGGCTCATACACATCGCTGTATGATTGGTTTCAACATTCTCTTTAACACCGTTATAACCTGAGCTCCCTGTGAGCAAAGGAGTATTCGTGTAGCCCGCAACGACCGAGCGATTGGAAATAAGAGCACCCTTTGAAAGAGGATTCCCCGATAAAACTTTATTTGAACTATTGCAGCTACCAGTACTCGCAGTTGCTTCTATACTTTGAATTTTAGTCGTATCATAAGTCTCGGGCCACGCACTCGCACTGATGAATTCAGTTCTTCTTAATGGACGTTTAGCAACAGGAGCTGAATCCGGTGAGAAAGTTCCATTCTCGCTAGCAATACCCGTTTGTATAAAATAAGTATTACAAATTGAAGTTGCAACTTCTGGGTTAAGCCTTCCAAGTGGTGGGAGCTTAGAGGAATTTGAGGTCATGATCTTGGCTATTTTAGTTGTCCCACGATAGCGTGAACTTGTTCGTAGACCTGCGCTTGGTAATTTAAAAGCGGCAGCAGTCGCGTCTCCATCATTCCCATTATAAAAAGTCAGTGGTTCAACCGTCGCAGCTCTCACTGCAGAGATTTCATCAACGGTTCTACCCAGTAGGCTCGCGGTATCACCATTAAATCTAATAGCTCTTGGTCCAAGCTCAGTGATCGAGACCCAGCGAGGTTTCATGTGGCCAGATCCGTTAACGGAGGCAAGATTTATAGAGCACTGTGAGCCTGATTCTGAATTAAGAGAATTATTGTTCAAGATCCGAGACCCAGACAATGAACCTGTGGTTGGTCCTTCTATAGGAACAGACACATTTCGGGATGAAAGCCCTGAAGAGAGAGTATTATGAAAGACCGCCATGAATTCAGACTGCATAATAAAATTGGGAGCATAGAAACCCATTAATTTATTTACGAGATGAGTCGGATTAGTCTCTGAGGTCGATGAACAGTCCTCAGGAGTTGTTAGCCATCTATTAACCCCTGGAGAAGTAAAAGTCAGTTTTTCGTATTCACCAAGAGAGTACTGAAGGGCCGAACAAGCGCCTGTAGCAATAGTTTCAGCGTGACCACCCATACAGTCACCTTGAAGATAGCGCTGATAATTTGCTACAAATCCGACAGCATAGTTCCCATCAGTATTTTCACTATCGGTACCTGTACAACCCCTAAAAGGTGTTGCAGGATCAACAACTGTTCCGGTAGTTCTGAATCCCGCAAAAAGAGGGTATGTATTTTGATCATTTGGGTCACGCTTCGTTCCGACCGGGAGCTTAAAATGGGAAGCTCCGGAAGCGGGATCATCGACCCTATCCCCTCTCGTGTAGCGACAACCTAATTCGTTTCGATCAACAAGAATATCTCCCGCTTGATCTAGAACGGTGCGACCAACTCGATAAGGAAAATCATTGGCCTTGGAATTCACACCATTGTAATCACAGGTATAGTTTTCATCGATATTAAATTGCTTATCTAGCTCTAAACAGTGAGCGCGATTTGACATCCATCTGTGAACAATCGCCATGTTTTTGGGGGGCAGCGTTACCCGAACTATATTTTGATTTTGTGTATTATAAGTGATGATCTGACCATCAAAAATCGGAACGATTTTATAATAATAGTTCCGCGCCCGTTCAATATCTCTTGCCGTAGCTGCATCATGAGTCTCTGATAACGCCTTAACCGAATAGTCAGTAAAGAAGGCCATGCGAGTATTAATAACAGAGGCATTGGGCCGAGGTCGGTACGAATACGGCATGCTGTACACAGGACCATTTGTTGTGGTCAGCTCTCTCCAGGTTAATTTATTGTCTGTTGAGCGATAAACTCTATAACCATACGTACGGTTAGTTCTCGTTGCAGGGGCCGCAGGCTGACCATTTCTAAAAATCGTATTTCCTTCGGCAAAAGACATATCTACGTCTTCCCAAGCTAGAGAAATAATTCCCTTATTACTACTCGCGTACCCAAAGCTAGCTTCCGGCATACCATCGAAGGCGCCTCCAAGGCTTGTACCGAAGTCTCTGCCGGGTGGGGCCTGATAATTAACGGTCGGATTGGGAGAAGTCGAAGCATCAAGAGCTATTTCATAAGGCAGACCCTCAGCATCGATGGCTTCATAGAGAGCGAGATTCTCTGGGGGTGCTTTGGTTGTCGGATCATTGGGGATTCGACCATCGATTTTTGGGCCAATACCAAAAATTCGGGTGAAGCCTTTA
>JBBARF010000001.1:0-86774 GCA_040399925.1 Bacteriovoracaceae bacterium | reverse complement strand
CAGGGGCCAAAGCTATCCGCGTTCATCTTTCAGGAATTAAATCCAACACCGAAGCCATTGGGGCGATGGTGATGTTGTACACAAAAACCAAAGAGAAAAAAATCGTTCAACGCCGATGGCTTGAGTATTCGCAAGGCGGACTTCCTTCTCAGAATGAGTCCGGAGTTCTGTTTGGAGTAGGCCCGGAAGTAGAAGCGGTTGGTGTGAAAGTCAGATGGCCTTTAATTAAGCGTGCCGGCACCTCAGGCAATGGCGTAGTAGAAAAACTTTATCCTTTAAGCATGTTTCCCGTCAGTGATTATCTTGAAGTTACAGTCTGTGAAGACGGTAAAATTCTGGGCGGCAAAATATCCTGTCAGTTCTAATTCTTCTTAATCGCGTCGACTAATTGTTTGATATGCTCTGGCATCGTTTTGAAGTTTAGGCTTGAGAGATGGATGTGCTGCTTAGGCATACCTTTAAGATCGTAGGTCTTGAGTTTCATCTCAGCATCAATTGTATGATCAGGAACGATGGCAATCCCTACACCTTTGCGAACAAGTTTAAGGATGGTGGTGATGGAATTCACAACAATAGTTTTCTGAGAGCGTTTTTTATAGAGCTGGAATAGGTGATCCTGATCCGAGTAAACAATCCACGGATAATCCTGAGCTTCTTTCGGGTCAATCTCATTTTTTGAAACCAGAACCATTTTTTCTTCAAAGAGCTTCAATGAACTAACGAGCTCACTTTGAATATTTTCAGTACTGAGAATAATATCGTACTTACCTCCGTGAAGCTTATCTTTTAAAAGCTCTAGGCTATTCACTTCAACTACTAGCTGATGCTTACTCCTACTGCTGAATTCTACCATCACATCGTTGAACCATGTCTCAAGTAGACCGTGAAGAATTCCAACACGAAGAGTTTTATTCATGTGTCCAAAGAAAATATCCTGCAGGCGTGTTTCAAACAGACGTAATTCATCGAGCAGCGCCTGACCTTTTTCAGTCAGAAGAACTTTTTTAGATGAACGAATTATGAGTTGCTGGCCTACAGACTCTTCCAGAAGTTTGATCTGACGACTGACAGCGGATTGGGCAATGTTGAGTTCCTGGGCGGCTTTAGAAAAATTCAAATACTTCGAGGTTACCAAAAATGCTTTGAGGTAGCGGTAATCAAGAGAGATTTGTTTCATTTTTTCGCCCAAGGTGGAAGTTTAGATTCATCCTTATAGAACTTACCTTTGTGGGCACCATCTGCAGCGTTGGCGATAACAAAGCCTTCTTCGTTAGAATCAACGTCGAGGAGATAATCAAGAGAGAAGTCTTGAGTATAAAAAGCTGTAAAAGGATCCATGAGAATAGTTAAAGTCGTACCGAGAGTCGGGTGGACAGTGGAAATCACCAGATCGTCGGCGTGCTTATCGGAGAAGCCCGTGTCATAGGTAAATCCGCCGCAGCCTTTTCCGCCAATTTTGATACGAAAAGATAAACCATCAAGGGTATAATCATTTTCCTGCATCAATTGAATCTGGCGGACAGCGCTATCGGTAACGAAAAGCTTAATGTCCTGGGCCTGTATTGTTTGTTCCATCAAGACACTCTATCAGCTTTTTTGAATGTTGTCTTTATTCTGGTGCGGCCTTATTCTGTTTGGATCATAGGGGAAATAATGAAAGCGCATTACTTAGTCCAGATCGATAATCCTGAGCAGAACATAGTCAAAGTCACTTTAAAGCTCACTCGACCTAAAAATATCAATAAAATGACGATTTTTCTGCCGTCGTGGAGTCCAGGTTCCTACCTCATGCGTGAGTACGGCCGTAATGTTCGCTGGATTCAGTTTTCGCAGGAAAATGGTGAAGTACTAAGTCACACACAAACGGCTAAAGGCCAGTGGGTTGTCAATTGGGACCAGTCCGAACTTAAAAAAGAGATGGATAACTTCGAATGTACCTATCAGATTTATCTGAATGAATTAACTGTTCGAACCTCACAAGTGAATGCTGCCCATGCCTTCCTTCATGGTCCAAGTTATCTCATGGGCGTGAAAGGTGAGGCCTTAGAAAATCCAACCATCGAGTTTCGTTTTCCGACTTTGTGGTCAAAACTTTCGACCTCTCTCAATGATGTGCCGGGTAACCGTGGCAAGTTCATTTATAAAGCTGAGAATTACGATATTCTCATTGATTGTCCGGTTGAGATTGGATGTCACGAAACTGATGGTTTTATGTATGGAGACAGGCCACATAATCTGGCCTTCTACGGAAATATCTATCCCCATCACGGCAATTTAAAAAATGATATTAAGCAAATTGTAAAAACAGTGGCCGAGCATTTTAAGGGTTATCTACCTTATGATCAGTATCTTTTTATCACTCACTTTGGTCCCAAATTAAGAGGGGGACTTGAGCATTTAAATTCAACCGCCCTGCAGTTTGATGGTCGTAAACTAGCTAACCGCAAAGATTACATCGCCTACCTTTCTCTTGTGGCCCACGAATACTTCCATCTCTGGAATGTAAAACGAATCAGGCCGCAAGAGTTGGGACCTTTTGATTATCTGAATGAAGGTTACACCTCCATGCTCTGGCTCTCAGAAGGACTGACGAGTTTTGTGGATGATCTCTTTGTCTATCGTGCCGGTCTTAGTACGATTGAAGAATACCTTGATCAGGTGAAGCAAAATCTTGATGTATATTACTCGACACCAGGGAAAAAGTTTCATTCGCTTGAGCAAAGTTCATTTAATGCTTGGGTAAAACTTTATCGTCCGGATGAAAACACAAAAAATTCTTCCATCAGTTACTACCTTAAAGGTGGATTAGTTTTTAACGTTCTTCATGCTCTTTTGGTGCAGAAAGGTCGCAGTTTAGATGACCTTCTTATCCTCTTATGGCAAGGATACTTAGAGCGACCAGATAAGGGGATTACGAAAGCCGAAGTCTACGAGATGGTTAAATCTATCGGGGGAGAGGATGTGCTGAATACCTTTATCTCGATGATTGAAACAACTAATGATATTGATTTTGACTCTTGCTTTAAAACCTTGGGCTGCGAGATTAAATGGATTGAATATAAAAATCCTTATCTCGGAGTTGAGTGGGAATACACTTCTGAAAGAGTTTTCGCCCGCGTGGTCTTGCTGGATACTCCCGCATACAAAGCCGGTATCAATCCGGGTGATGAAATTATTTTCTTAAATGGTCTTCGCTTTTTACGTGAAGATGCTGAAAATCTTGCGAGTATTCTGGAAGTGAACAAGTCTTATGAGATGATTATTTCTCGAGCTGGAAAACTCGAACGGATTGAAATTCTCTGCGGTATTACACCGAGAATAATTAAAGAGATTTCAGTTGTTGATAAAGACTTAGCAGCTAAAAGTTTTGCTTATAAATCCACGCTTTCGCTAGCACAAAAGGCGTAAGGGTCTGCAGATCCCATTCTCCCTTAAGTCCCGAGGGGGAGTGGTTAAATGTCGTGGCACTGATTTGAATGTCGCTAAATTCAATATTCTTCAGAAAATCTCCAGTATTCATCAGGGCCTTGAACGCCGCTTCTTTTACGCACCAGAGTTTAATTTTTTCTAAAGACAGATCATTCTTGTTCGCTATTCTCTCCGCAATGGTGTCTTTCACGACCCGCGTCTCAGGTTCTATATCAATCCCGACTGAGCGGTACACCAGTGAGCTTCCAACGACGGCAGCACCAGCTTCTTTAGTATGAGAAAGCGAGAGAATCAATTCGGGATGTGCAGTCAGGTATTGGTAATTTTGAACTTTTAGCTCTGGTACGGAAAGTGAAAGACTTTTTTTGCGTAAGCACAAACGCAGAGCTTCTCTCGCCAGACAATAGCCCATTAAACGATCAGAATGAACGGTTGTGCCTAGTTCCTCAGCGGCCAATTGTTTCCAATCAGCGCTTTCGTTTTCATTTAAAATTTTGACTAGATCCCATTGCATAGTTGACTAGTTTATCTTGAAACCAATGTTCTGATAAGTTAATGTTTGCCGAGTATTTTCCAATTGTTCAGCACCTAAGATCCCTTTATACTTGTCCGATATAACCTTTCGTAGGAGAAAGCACCCATGGCCAATGCATTGAGAGAGCAGGCGAAGCTTGCTGTTTACGCTCGAAAAACTAGAAAATGTAATGTTCCCGTTAACGAACAGGGAAAATTCCTGCGCGTAAGTCAGTACTACGGTGAGAACGTTTACAACTATCATCTTTCGAAATCACTTTCGCTCGAAGATAAAGATATGTTGAAACAAGTGATCGAAGGAAAAAAAACAATTCAAAAAGATCTTGCAACTAAAATTGCAAATTCTGTTCTTGAATGGGCATCACAAAAGGGTGCCACTCACTTTTGTCATTGGTTCCAACCTCTGACAGGATCGACTGCTGAAAAGCACGATGCTTTTTTAGATTTTGATGGAGATCGTCCGATCGAAAAACTCTCTGCTACCCAGCTCATGCAAGGGGAGTCAGATGCCTCTTCATTCCCAAACGGCGGATCTCGTGCAACTTTCGAAGCTCGTGGTTACACAACCTGGGATTTAACTTCTCCAATCTTTATTCAAGAATCACCAAATGGTAAAACGCTCGTTATTCCAACAGCGTTTATTTCTTACCACGGTGACGCTCTCGATACGAAAACACCACTTCTACGTTCGGATGTAAAAATCAACGAAGTCATGTTGAAGTTTTGTAATCTTGTAGGAATGAGAGACGTAAGTCGCGTTTATACAACTTGCGGAGCTGAACAAGAGTACTTCCTGATTGATAAATCTTTTTACTTCGGTCGTCAGGATCTCGTGATGACTGGTCGTGCTCTTATGGGCTCACTCACATCTCGTAACCAACAGCTCGAAGATCACTATTTTGGATTGATTGAAGACCGCGTTCTTTCATACATGCAAGAAGTGGAAATCGAACTTTATAAAATGGGTATTCCTGCTAAAACTCGCCATAACGAAGTTGCTCCAGGGCAGTTCGAGATGGCGCCAATTTTCAAAGACTCAAATACAGCAGCTGATAACAATCAGATCGTCATGACTGTTCTTCGAACAGTTGCTCTCAAGCACGATTTTGTATGTCTTCTTCATGAAAAACCATTCGCAGGTGTCAACGGTTCAGGTAAACATTTGAACTGGTCTATGTCGACTGACACAGGAGTAAACTTCCTTGAACCAGGTCACAACCCTCATGAAAACTACCGATTCCTCGCTGTTGTAGCGACAGTGGTAGAAGCTGTTTACCGTCACGCTGACATTATCCGCATGGGTATTGCAAGTCATGGTAACGATCACCGTCTGGGTGCTAACGAAGCTCCTCCATCAATCATGTCAGTCTTCCTTGGTGATACTCTTACTAAGATTTTTGAATCCATGGTTTCTGGTGGTAAGTACGTTCATAGTCCACGTCAGATTCTCGATCTTGGGGCACGTCAGCTCGCGGATCTCTTAAAAGATAATACCGACCGTAACCGAACATCTCCATTCGCATTCACAGGAAACAAATTCGAATTCCGTGCTTGTGGATCGTCAGCTTCAATCGGTTACCCACTCTCAATCCTGAATGCTGCAATCGTTGATATTTTCGATGAAACAAATAAATTCCTCGAATCTGAAATCGCTGGTGGTAAGTCAGTTGATGAAGCCCTTATTGCAGTAACCAATAAGTGGTACAGCAATGCTCAGAAAGTTGTGTTCAACGGTGACGGTTACTCACAAGACTGGGTAAAAGAAGCTGAGAAGCGTGGTCTCGGTAACATGAGAACAACTCCTGAAGCAATTGCTGTTCTTAAAGATGGTAAGAAAACTCTTCCACTTCTAAAGCACGGAGTATTTAAAGAATCAGAAATCAGCACACGTCACAATGTAATGCTTGAGCGTTATATCAAGTGTCGTCAGATCGAACTTCGCACTCTTCACGGAATGGTCTTGAAGCAAGTTCTTCCAGTTGCTGTTGAGTACAAGGCTATGCTTGCTGAAAGTATCAAAAAGCAAAAAGACATCGGTGTTGATGCTTCGCTTGAACTTGATCTCCTTAAAGATCTTTCAAACTATACTAAAGTGCTTCACGACAGCACTGTGGCGATGATTGCTCAAATGGAAGATCTTCATCACAAAAATGATGAAGAAGCTTTCTCTAAGAAAATTGCTACTGACCTCATGCCTCAGTCAGTGAAAATCGCCGAACTTTGTAACAAGATCGAAGAAATCATTCCTGACGCTGAATGGCCGTTCCCTAAATTCTACGACATGCTTTTCATTCGCTAAAAAAGAAGGCCCCGATAGGGGCCTTTTCTTTTCAATCTTAAGATGAGTCTCTATACTAAGCCTCATGAAGCTGACTTATCACTCATATTCAGGAATTGAGGCCCGCGAGTTTGCCCAGGAATTGGGAGAGCTTAGGATCACTGTGTTTAAGGATTTTCCTTATCTCTACGACGGCACCCTTGATTATGAGATGAAGTATCTTGAAACCTATTTTAAATCTCCTTATTCTCTCATTTATGTAGTTAGAGACGGAAAGAAGATTGTAGGTGCCACCACCGGTATTTATGCCGAAGACGAAGAAGAGAGCTTCAAAAAGCCCATACAGAAGCAGGGATTGGATCCCCGTAAAGTCTTCTACTTCGGAGAATCTGTTCTCCTGCCGGCTTATCGCGGACAAGGAATTGGGAAGAAATTCTTTGAAGTTCGAGAAGCTTTCGCCAAACGAGGCGATAACATAAGATGGTTAACTTTTTGTTCCGTTGAAAGATCCCTCAATCATCCGTTACGACCTGAAGGTTATAAAAACCTCGAGCAGTTCTGGACGGGGCTTGGCTTTAAAAAAGTCGAAGGATTTGTCGCCGAATATAATTGGAAAGACCAAGATCAGGAAAATGAAACTCCTAAGAAAATGCAGTTTTGGTTAAAGAAAGTAAGATAAGGAGAAAGATGAACACTCAAACAGCCGATCTTATTAAAAATTATTACCAGGCCTTTAATGCTAAAAAGTTTCGGGACATGCTGGGCTTCTTATCTGAAGACGTCATTCATGATACCAATCAGGGTGAAAGATCTGTAGGCAAAGCAGCCTTCACCACTTTTCTGGGTGAGATGGACAGCTTTTACGACGAGCATTTAGATCATATCGTTATCATGACTAATACGGACGGCTCGCGCGCCTCGTGTGAGTTTGTCTGTAACGGAACATACAAGACAACAGCAGAAGGGTTGCCACCGGCCCGCGGTCAAAAATATAAACTTCCGGTTGGATGTTTTTTTGAAGTTCAAAATGGCAAGATCGCTAGAGTTACTAATTACTACAACATGAACGATTGGTTAAATCAGGTCAAATGAATACAATAACTCTTTCCTGCATAAGTTACTCTCTGACTCAAACTCACGTCACACTTAAAGACTGGGAAGAAAAACTCGTCAAAGAGATTACCATTCTCATGAGAAACGGAAGTAAGGTCATTATTTACCCCGAGCTTTTTTTGATGTCTCTGTGTGATTATTTCTCGGGCAGCCAGACTGATCAGATGCGCATGATCTCAAATTATACGCAGGAGACACTTCTCCCGAGACTTTCGAATGAACTTTTAGGTCATGATCTTCTGTTAGTTTTGGGTTCTGGCCCGCGGGCAAAAAATAATCATCTGTATAATTCCAGTCCTGTTTTTCACGGCGATAAATGGATTTTTCAGGATAAAATTCACCTCACCCCTTGGGAGACTGATTTTACCGCTGGTCATGAAGTTCATCTTATTAATTTTCATCATATGAAGGCTGCGATTTTGATTTGTTTTGATATTGAGCAGCCTTCTTTGGCCCTTAAACTTAAAGAAGAGGGCATTGATTTTTTGATTGTTCCTACGGCAACGATAGATAAAAATGGGAATCAGCGGGTGAATCGCTGTGCCAGCTCTCGCAGTATTGAACTAGGTGCCTGTGTTGTCACTGTTCCTTTGGTCGGCAATTCCACCTGTGATTTGGTCGATTATAATGAAGGTCGTCAGGGCTTTTTCCTTCCCGCTCAGGAGTCAGTACAAACAGCTCAAGAACAATTCTCTTCTTACTCCCATCGCGAACATGTCATCCATCAGTTTGAGCTGGATCTTGAAATGATGAAAAAAATCAAAGCTGTGGATTCGGAAACAAAACCCTATTTTAAACAGGATCAACAGATTAGTTTTGTTAAATGAGGAAATCGATCTCTTAACTATTCTTATGTCGATGTCATTTTTTTTATTCCTATTTGTTATGGGTGTCTAAACTCTAGACACTTCAGGGTCTATAACCCTTGGATTCCCCTCATCACCCAATGGCACCGTTCTTGTATGAAGTTTTCCTATCTACAGCTATGTTTTTACCAAACCAAAGGGCCATCCTTATGAAAAACTCACTCATGTTCTTGCTCCTTATGAGCTTAACCATTCCCGCATTTGCTCAGGAAACTGTTGAAGTGACATCGGCAGAAAAAGAACAAGTGGCCATTGAGCTAGAAAAAGAAGCGGCTAACCCTAAACACGATTCAAGAACTAAAGAGATGCTTGAAAAAGTTGCCAAAGAGTTTAAAGGTTCCAAATCATCTGAAGAACTCGATGTTAATAAAGAAGCAGATTGCTCACAGTGTGCAGAACAAAAGAAGAAGACCGGGTTTTTCGCCAAAATCGGTCGCAAACTCGGAAAAGGTTCGGCGTGGGTCACAACAACAACAGCTAAACCTTTTATGAATGCTGCTGGTTTTTTAACTGGTGTGTTTGAAAAGAAAGATAAAAATAAGGACGTAGTAGCGATGTATCAATTCTTCCTTAACCATCAGGAAGAATTTGATCCTCTTTACCAAGAAGCTGGAACTCCGGAAGAGATGATCGAACTTATGATCGCTCAGTCTGAAGAGATCATGGAGAAGAAGTCAAAAATTATTCTTCAAGACGTGCTTGCTCAACTTGGAGTAAAAAAAGAACTACCGAAAGATCTGGCCGATTTTGAATTAACCGATGAAGAAATGGCATCTATTGATCTGTCTAAACTTGATGTTGATAAAATTAATAACCACCCTGAGTACGCTGAAGTAAGACCTCTCTTAGGTGATATGACTAAACAGGACCTCGAAGATATCGTTACGAGCGGATATTTTGATAAAACGATTTCATTTGAAAATATGAAAGGTGCCTTGCCTAAGACTCATGAATTGATCGGAACAATTGTTGCTCAGATCTTTGCTCCTAAGATTGTTCTTGGAGTTGTCTCAAGCACTCTCGCCGGCCTTTATGTTGCTCCAGTGGTAGCGGCGCAGATCGGAACAGGAATATCAACAGTGATCTGTCTTCAGGGTGAAACGAAAGAAAAATTTGCTGAAGATGCTGATCTTAAATCTTTTTGCAGCTACGTCACAAACCGCACCAGCTACCAGTTGATGAAAAGTAGAGCAAAAGGCTACGTTGCCGGAAAAGGCCTTCGTGCAAAGATCCAGAAGAAGATAGCCGACCGCAAAGCACGTCGAGCAGAAAAAAATAAGAACAAACCCGTTAAGCAAAAGAAGTTCAAAAATAAATTCGCCTAACCAGATTCAGCTCTGAAACAGGTACCCAAAACCCCGCGATCTGCGGGGTTTTTACGTTTCGGGTTAAATTTTAGTCTTTGACTTTTTTCCGGATGACCCTTATCTCTATTAATGAAGCTTTCATTACCGGGATTAAAATGGCAGACAAAAAGTATCTGGTTATTGTGGAGTCACCCACCAAAGCCAAGACTATCCGTAAATTTTTACCAAGCAATTATACTGTTGAAGCCAGTATGGGCCACGTGCGTGACCTTCCGCAGTCAGCAACGGATATTCCGGCAGCACTCAAAAAAGAAGAATGGACCAAGCTTGGTGTGAACGTCGATGAAGACTTCGCTCCTTTATATGTCGTCCCGAAAGATAAAAAGAAAATCATTACCGACCTCAAAGCGAAAATGAAAGATTGCGCCTGTATCTATCTTGCGACCGATGAAGATAGAGAAGGGGAATCAATCTCGTGGCACTTGCTCGAGCTTCTAAAGCCCAAGATGCCTGTAAAACGAATGGTTTTCCACGAAATTACAAAAACTGCGATTCAAAAGGCCCTTAAAGAAACTCGCGATGTAGATGAAAAACTCGTTCGCGCTCAGGAAACTCGCCGAATCCTGGATAGACTTTATGGTTACACGCTCTCTCCTTTAATATGGAAGAAAATCGCCTACGGACTTTCCGCTGGCCGCGTACAGTCAACTGGTCTCAAGATGATTGTGGAAAGAGAACGCGAGCGCATGAAGTTCAAGCGTTCTGTTTACTGGGATATTAAGGCCACGGTTCATCCGGAGAAAGACAAAAAAGCGATGTTCGACGCAAAACTGCAGTCCATCAAAGGGGCCAGAGTTGCAGGCGGGAAAGATTTCGATGGTCTGACTGGTAAGCTTATTGATGAGAAGAAAGTAGTTCTACTTGATGAAAAAAAATCCCGTGACCTCGCTAAAAAGATTGAATCAGCCCAGTGGAAAGTAAGTTCGGTTGAAGAGAAAACCTTCAATTCAAAACCTGCTATTCCCTTCATCACTTCGACTCTACAAATGGAATCCAACAGAAAGCTCGGGATGTCGTCAAAAGACACCATGAGAACAGCTCAACGCTTATATGAAGAAGGTCTCATTACTTATATGAGAACAGATTCTCCCAACCTTTCACAAGAAGCGATCAATGCCGCTCGTGAGATGGTGGTTAAGCTTTACGGAAAAGAGTATCTCAATCCGGAAGTTCGTCAGTATTCAGCAAAACAAAAAGGCGCTCAAGAGGCCCATGAAGCTATTCGTCCTGCAGGTTCAGAATTCACTCATCCGGATAAAACAGGAATGAGCGGGCGAGAGCTTGCTCTCTATGAACTGATCTGGAAACGTACGATGGCGACTCAGATGAAAGAAGCTGAGAAAGCGTCGATGACGATTAAAATTGAAGCGGGCGATGCTGAGTTTTCAGCTTCGGGAACTCGAATTCTTTTCCCAGGATTTCTTCGCGTTTACGTAGAAGGATCTGATGATCCTGATGCAGCTCTTGAAGATAAAGAAGTGATTCTTCCGGTGCTTAAAAAAGGCGACTTGATTAAGGCCGCAACTATTACTCCAGATAATCACGAAACAAAACCACCTGCTCGCTTTACTGAAGCCTCAATTGTTCAAGGTCTCGAGAAAGAGGGTGTTGGACGTCCCTCTACATACGCTTCTATTATTGGAACAATTCTTGATCGCGGTTACGTGAGAAAAGATGGTTCAGCTCTCATTCCGACCTTCACGGGTATGGCCGTGATTCAGCTTCTGACGAATTACTTTGAACACTTGATGGAGTACAGCTTCACTTCTGAGATGGAAGAGTCGCTGGATAAAATCGCCTACGGTGAAGAAGATTGGCTGAAATACCTCACGAAGTTTTACAAAGGTAAGAACGGTCTTGCTAAGAAAGTTGAAGAGCAAGATAAGAAAATCAAGCCTGATGAATCACGAACTATTCACATCACTAAAGATGGTGTGGATATGGATATTAAGGTCGGACGTTTTGGACCTTACGTTGTTGAAGGTACCGGTAAAGACGAAGTTCACGCTTCTATTCCGGAAGATATTGCTCCTGCTGATATTGATCCTGAACAAATCAAAGAGCTTCTTAAAAATCAGGCTGACGGTCCAACTCCTATGGGTGTTGATCCTAAAACCAAACAAAAAATTTACTGCCTTGTTGGTCGCTATGGTGCTTACTTCCAATTGGGAGAAGTGACTGAAGAAAACGCCAAACCAAAACGAGCTTCTCTGCCAAAGGGCATGGATCCTAAAACTGTAACGATGGAAGCCGCTCTTCAGGCCCTGTCGCTCCCTAGAGAATTAGGCCTTCATCCCGAAACCAAGAAACCCATCCTTGCCAATAACGGTCGTTTTGGACCTTACGTCATGTACGATGGTCAGTTCCGTTCTCTCAAAAAAGAAGACGATCTGTTCACGGTAGATCTGGCACGCGCACTGGAAATTCTCGCTGAAGAGAAGGGTGCCAACCGTCGCGGAGGAAAAGTCTTGAGAGACTTCGGTGTGGTCGCGAAATTAAAGAAAAAAGCCTCGATTCTCGACGGGAAATACGGTCCCTACATCAAGGTTGGAACCAAGAATATTACACTCCCCGAAGACAAGCGCGACCCGAAGGTCATTGAGAAGATGACTGAGGCAGAGCTGGCGAGTATCGTTCTTGCTGCGGCGAAGAAGTAAATCCAAGTAACTTCGCCGTTGACATCTTAGGGGCATCTAGTTAAATTGCCGTAGCTTCAATTTGAACATTTTTTAAGGATAAGCCCATGAAAAAAGGTATTCACCCAGACTACAGAGACGTTGTATTTAAAGACGTTTCTTGTGACTTCGAAATCATCACAAAATCAACAATCAAGACTACTGATAAGATCACTCTTAACGGTACAGTTTATCCTCTTTTCAAAGTGGATATCTCATCTGGATCTCACCCGTTCTACACTGGAACACAAAAGATCATGGATACTGAAGGTCGTGTTGATCGTTTCAAAAAGAAATACGGAAAGAAAGCTTAGTATTTTTAATAAAGAAGCCCCTCGAAAGAGGGGTTTTTTTTGTCCAAAAAACCCAGTCAAAGTGTAGCAGGCGAGTTTTCAAAATCCCGAATATCAAAGTTCTTCGTGGGGGAATGTTCTTCAGAGTAGACTTTGATATTCGGGATTTTGAAAACGGGATCGGAAGGCCGGACATTGAGCTTCGGCTGTCGCCTCAGCTTATTAACAGCACTGATGCCGATGTCTATGCGAGTGCTGAATATTCTTAACGTGAGCAATAACTAAGACCAGACTCCCTACAATTGAAACCATATGACTGACTTGATCTGAAACCTTACCTTCCAGTAAAATTCCCATGAGAATCAAAAATAGACCAGCGAAGGCGGTTGATACGATCCAGCTCAGACCATGCTTCTTGTAACCAGGAACAAAGGCCAGAGGTGAGGTGAAGAGGATGATGACCCCTACAATGATGTGAACCCAAGTAGAGTGAGTGTAAGCGGCGATGGCGGGGAAAAAAAAGGGTAGAAATGCCACTGCGACGCAATGCACGACACAAGCAGACGAAAAAGCAATTCCTAGACCGTCCCAAACTTTCTTCATTGGCGGTATATAACCCGAAATCCACCAATGCGTCTACATAACCCATGCTTTCTTTTGGAGGTAGTGGTAAATTCTCCATAGACCAAAGAGGAGTTAACTCATGAAATTTGCACTAGGTTTAATTGTTCTCATACTTTCGCTCAATGTTTTTGCTTCGAATGTAGAGGTAGATATAAACGGAATGACTTGTGGAATGTGTGTGGACGCCATTACCAGAGAGCTTAAAGCGACTGAAAAAACTGAAAGAGTTTCGGTAAAATTAGAAGATAAAAAAGCGACCTTTGCTGAAGTTAAAGGCAAAAAACTTTCTGATGCTGAAATTCGTGCCGCGATTAAAAAAGCCGGCTACGAAGTACTAAAAATCCGCCGCTACTAAATGATTCAGATTCTCTATGCGACCCAATCCGGGAATGCGAAGAATCTGGCCCATGTCATAGGCGAATCTCTCAGTTCTCAAGAACTCGAGAGTGATGTTGCTGACATTGGTGAGCTTGATCCTGAAAATATTTTTAACATTTCTCACTTGCTGATTGTTGCTAGTACTTATGGCGATGGTGAACCGCCGGACACAGCTTCGGAGTGGATGAGCTTTCTGAAGTTTACTGATCAACTATCTTTGGAGCATCTGAAGTATGCGATTTTGGGATTAGGGGATACTTATTATCCGCATTTCTGTCAGTGTGGAAAAGATTTTGATGCCTATCTCACTAAACATGGGGCGAGTTCCATGGTCAAAAGACTCGATTGTGATCTGTACTATGAAGAGCAGTACCCGGAATGGCTGGAAGAACTAATTACTGTATTAAAAAACGATGGGCCCAAGTAAGATTAAAGCATGAAAATTGGAATCCTTTCACGTAACCCAAAAATCTACTCTACTCACCGTTTGGTGAAAGCGGCGCTGGCCCGAGGTCATGAAGTGCAAGTGGTAAATCCACTTCGCTGTTACATGAACATCACGTCGGCAAATCCGATGGTTCACTACCGTGACAGATTATTAACGGATTTCGATGCGATCATTCCACGTATCGGAGCTTCGATTACCTTTTATGGAACTGCGATTCTTCGTCAGTTTGAAATGATGGGTGTTCATTCTCTGAATGAATCAACTTCCATCACTCGCTCTCGCGATAAACTTCGTTGTCTGCAAATCCTTTCCCGTTCGGGCATTGGTCTTCCGACCACAAGTTATGCTCACTCAACTAAGATGACTCAAAATTTGATTCATTCTGTGGGTGGTACTCCTTGTGTGATAAAACTCATTGAGGGAACTCAAGGTAAAGGTGTGATTCTCGCCGAAACGATGAAGGCCGCTGAATCGGTGATTGATGGCTTCAGACAAATGAACGCGCATTTTTTAGTTCAGGAATTTATTAAAGAAAGTAATGGCTGTGATATTCGTGCATTTGTCATTGGCGAGAAAGTTGTAGCGAGCATGATGAGAAAGGCCAGAGAAGGCGAATTTCGCTCGAATCTGCATCGTGGTGGCTCTGCTATGCCGGTAGAAATCACTACTGAAGAGGCGACGATGGCGGTGAACGCAGCGAAGGCCCTTGGTCTGCGTGTCGCAGGTGTAGATCTTCTTCGTTCGAATCGTGGGCCACTAGTGATGGAAGTGAATTCTTCTCCAGGTCTTCAGGGAATCGAAACTTCAACAGGTCTGGATATTGCTGGAATGATTATTGATTATCTGGAGCGCATGGGCGAAGAGCATGATCACTATGCGGGCTGAAAAACTCTTAACAATTTTTTTTTCTCTGAAAGCGGAAGAAGAAAAAAGTCTTCAATCGATTTAATTTGGGAAATTTTCAAAAACTCCAGCATCTCTTTTTGAAGATGAGAGAGTAAGTCTGGTCCCTGATAAATATAAGACGTGTAAACCTGAGCGACTTTTCCACCTAGTTTCCAGAACTCCACAAAATCAGACATCTCATCAAACCCACCGACACCTATAATTTCGAGTGGAAGGTTTTCATTTAAGAGTTGAGAGCGAATTTCGGCACTTTTATTTTTAAGCAGACGACCTGACATTCCACCAGGACCACGCTCACTCATGATGGTTGTATTGGTCGCAATAATGCCTGTGAGTTTTTGCTCAGCTGCGAGTTGGGCCACTTCTTTAAGTTTTACGGCTTCAAGGTCAGGAGAGACTTTTAAAAAAAGATCGGTCCCTAAACGAACACGATTCAGTTCCGTAAAAAGTTCGGTGAGATATCCCTTTTCCTGAAGTGCTCTTAAGCCGGGAGTGTTGGGAGAAGAGACGTTGATCACAAGATAGTCGGCCTTGTCACGTAGACCCTGGAAGAGTGTTTTGAGTTCCTTGATACTTTCTTCGGGTGAGGTGTCTTTGTTCTTTCCGATATTGGCCCCTAAAGGAACGGGACCATCAAAGGCACTGAGGCGAGGTGAAATTTTTTTTAATCCCTGATTGGGAAAGCCCAAGGAGTTTCTCAGGCTTTTTTCTTCAGGGTAGCGGAACATGCGTGGTTTAGGATTTCCATCCTGAGGCATCAGCGTGATGGTTCCCGCCTCAATGGCGCCGAAACCTTGACCTGCAAAAAAATCCAGCGCCTCAGCATTTTTATCCAGACCCGCAGCAAGTCCGATGGGATTATTCCAATGAGAGTTGCCTATCTTAACTTTGAGACGGGGATCGGATTCAATACCGGTGATTTTTCCAAGCATAGGCGAAAGATGGGCCACTTGGAGTGTTAAGTCATGGGCCTTTTCTGCCGGAAGCGAGAAAAGAAACTTTGAGGCTAGGCTGTAAAACATAACAAGATGGTAATAACCTTTCCTTTGAAAGTCACTGGTCCCTATGAGATAATCTCGGCCATGAAACTTCTATTTTTCATCTTTGTCCTCCTTCAATTTGCCCATGCCCAGCATTCTGAGCAGCCAACCAAAGAGAGCACTTCGGATCTTCGAAATCAGAGTGTTTTATTCAGCATTGAAGATGTGCCGAATAAGAAAACATTTGTACTCGAAAGAACGCAGAGCATGGATTACTTCCTCAGATTAAGAGAGATGGGAAATGATGAAGAGATCAGAAAGATTGATAGTACTTCGGCCAAAAAACTAGATATGGATTTTGCCTCTCGTTTTTTGAAGTGCCAGTACGAAATAGAGGAGCAGAAGGGGGACTGTAGAGTAACGCTTCGCTTAGGCATGAAGGGTGAAACTCAGGAACTGTGCGGCAAAGACGATAAGAAAACTCAGGAACTAGCTCCTTTTCTGAAAACTCTGTCCAAACAATTCTAAGCAATAATCATTGCGGTTATCCCAGCAGTCGTCGAAAATATTAGAGTAGTTTTTTTATAAGGTAAAACGAGGTTCCATGAAATCCCACGTACTGTTGTTCGGCTTGTTGATAACTCAAGTGGTTGTTGCTCAACCAAGAAATGAAGAAAAAGAAACTTCGGTCATCGGTTCGCTGATGTCATCTAAGCCTCGCTACACTCGCGAAATGGTGCTTGGAAATATTCTCAAGGGTGCGCTTGAAAATATGCACCTTTCAAACAAACAAATTGATAATGCTCTCTCTGCCAATGCTTTCAAGGTTTACCTTGAGCGTTTGGATTACGGTAAACAATTCCTTCTTCAATCTGATGTGAAAGAACTCGAAAAGTTCAAAGCTTCATTTGATGACATGGTTATCTCGGGAGATCTGACAGTTCTTGAGAAAAGCTCAGAGCTGATGAATAAGCGCATTGGAGAAATTGAAAAGCATATTGAAAAATATCTCTCATCTCCACTAGATTACAAAAAGAAAGAAACTCTTGAGACTGATCCCAAGAAAAGAAATTTCTTAAGTTCAGAGAAAGAACTTTTTGCTCATTGGGAACGCCTGATGAAGTTCGAAGTTGAAAGCCGCATCGTAGATACAAAAGACGAGCAAGCGGGGCTAGCATTGGACGAAAAAGGGAATAAGAAAAAACCAACGTCTGATAAAAAACTGACTGATGCAGAAATTGAAAAAGATGCTCGCGAAAAAGTTACCAAATCATACAAAAAGATTTTCTCTCGTCTTGTGAATGAAAAACGTTCAGACAAACTGGATAAATTCTATAACTCGATCACTAAAGTTTTCGATCCGCATACAAACTACCTCGTGCCTGAAGAAAAAGAAGATTTTGATATCGATATGTCAGGGAAACTTGAAGGTATCGGAGCGATTCTTCGTGAAGACAACTCTTACATTAAAGTTGAAAGAATCGTTCCAGGTTCTGCTTCTTGGAAAACTAAAGAAGTTGAAGCCGAAGATACCATCTTGAAAGTTGCTCAAGGTAAAGATGAGCCAGTAGATGTGGTTGATATGAGTCTGCGTGATGCTGTTAAGCTCATCCGTGGTAAGAAAGGAACTGAAGTACGTCTTACAATCAAGAAACCTAATGGTCTGATTAAAGTTGTGCCTATCACTCGTGATGTCGTTGAAATCGAAGAATCTTATGTGAAAGGTACTGTTCTTGAACTTGCTCCAAGCAAAACGAAAATCGGTTATATCAATATTCCTAAATTCTACCGTGACTTCAATGACCGCGCTGGAAGAAACGTTACTGATGATACCCGCAAAGAAATTGAGCGCCTAAATAAAGAGGGCGTAGAAGGCGTGATCGTTGACCTTCGTAATAATGGTGGTGGTGCTCTGGAAGATGCCCGTATGATCTCAGGTCTTTTCATTGAGAAAGGGCCGATTGTTCAGGTTAAAGCTCACACAGGTGCTGTAGACGTACTTACTGATACAGATTCAACCATTGATTTCTCAAAACCTACCATCGTGTTGATTAACCGTTTCTCAGCTTCGGCTTCAGAAATTGTGGCCGCGGCCCTTCAAGATTATAATCGTGCCGTGATTGTTGGTGGAGAGTTCTCACACGGAAAAGGTACAGTCCAAGCGGTTGTGGATCTTGATGGTTATGTCAGCCCAATGGCGAAGTCTTATTCACCACTTGGTGCACTTAAGATTACAATTCAGAAGTTCTACAGAGTTAACGGAAGTTCTACTCAGTATAAAGGTGTTACACCGGATATCATCCTTCCAGATCAGTTCTCGCATCTTGAAAGTGGTGAGAAGTTCCTTGATTACTCAATCCCTTGGGGAGAAGTAAAGGCCGTTAAGTTTGATAAATGGAAAAACAGTAAATTTGATATCAAAGCTCTCAAAGCGAAATCTGCTGACCGAGTGAAAAAATCTGAGAAGTTCAAACACATCCTAGACAGCATGAAGTGGTACAAAACTCAGAAAGAAAATACGAAGCGCTCACTTGCTCAGATCGACTTTGAAAAAGAAAGAAAAGACATCCGTGAAAAAACAGATGTTTTCAAAAAAGAGCAAGAGAACACAAACCTCATTGTTAAAGACTTGTCTGGAACAAAAGACAAAGCTCAACAAGAGAAGTTTGAAGAGTTTGCTAAAACTCTCAAAAAAGATGCAGTGATTGAAGAATCAATGGGCATCATGGAAGACATGCTGAAAAACGGAAAAAAATAGTTTCCGATGGATCCTGAAAAAAAAATCAAATTAGACGAACTTCCCGATGAAAAATCGGGAGGTTCTGTCCCAAAACCGCAAGCTCCTAAAAAATCCCCCAAAGTATCTGATCCACGACTCGAAACTTTAAAACCAATGAATGATCGTGATCGCGTGGATGAGATGAATCGCCGTTGGATCTTCGATCTTCCGGTGAGGATGTGGGGCTGGGTAGGATATGTGGTGGTTCTTTTTTTCCTCGAGAAGAGTGGCTACTATGGGCAGTATTTAAAAGATATCGATCTCCTGAACCAATCGACCATGGATATTGGCGGGGTGATGTTTGATAGCCTTCTACTGAATCTTGATTATATTATTAAGCATCCTTTTTTCTTGGTTGTTCTTACGCCGCTTCTATTTAAATTTAAAAAGCCCTCTGATTTTGTTTTTGAAGTGAACTTTGATGGCATCAACACAGTAAAAAGAATAAACTTAGGTGAACATGAACTACCAAACCGAGTTCAGATTAAGTGGAATGACATCATTGATGTCACTAAGGGCAAAGTCCTGGAAAGACCCATCCTCATTTTAATGGCTCCCAACGGACCTGTTGGCGAGTTAATCTGGGATATCTCTGACGAAAATAAAAGGGCCTTGAAGCTTCTGCTTAAAGGACTTGTTCCCAAGATCCATGCTTTTAGCCAATTTTTAGAAAAGGAAGTAACGTGAAATCGACTCTGACTCTTGAACAAAAATATGATTTTTATGAGCGTTCTGTTCAAAGTGCCGAAGGTGAAGTTTCATTCATGCGTGATGAGTTCAAGCGTTACTACGGAAGACAGGCCTTTTCGATGAGAGAGGATTTTTGTGGAACAGGGGCCATTTCATGTGATTGGGTAAAGCAGAATAAAGATTGCGAAGCTTACGGGGTTGATCTTGATCCGGAACCTCTTCGAATGGGTCAAGAGCGACATTACTCTAAACTTAATAAGAAAGAGCAGTCTCGCATGCACTACATGCAGGAAAACGTTTTAAAAACATCCGCTCCTAAAGTTGATGTAGTCTGTGCTTTCAATTTTTCTTACTTTATTTTCAAGTCCCGCAAGGAGCTTGTTCGTTATTTCAAATCTGTGCGCAAATCTCTTAATAAGCAGGGCATTTTCTGCATTGATATTTTTGGCGGTCCAGAGAGTCAGACGCTGGTGACTGATTCTAAGAAGCTCAAAGGTCTGACCTACTATTGGGAATGCCAACACTTCAATCCTCTAACTCATGATTGTACTTTTGCCATTCACTTCAGAGATGACAAGGGTAAAAAACATGAAAACGTTTTCACCTACAACTGGCGCTTCTGGACCATGCCTGAACTCAGGGACATTCTTTTAGAGGCAGGCTTTTCTAAAGTTGTCTCTTACTGGGAAGGCGATGATGAAAATGGCGGCGGGAATGGCGAATACGAGCCCGTTGAAGAGTCTGAAAACTGCGCTGCTTGGGTTTGTTACATGGTGGGGCTGACTTAGATCATCAGGGTCTGAAGCTTCTCCAGAACTTTCTGGAATCTGCTGGTAGGAAATTCTTCTTTCAATTCACGGAGCATTTCGGCTTTGTCAAAGGAGCCGCTTTCGTTTTTCATAATAATACGGGTGAATTCCTCGGCAACGATAAAGACCACTGACACAGGGGAGACGTTGTTTCCGTAGTGTTCAGAAAATCCAACTCCATTCATGGTTCCATGATGCTGACGAATAATCTGATCTGACCCCATGGGCGCATGAGGGAACTTGGTTACATATTCAGCGGCGAGCTGAGCATGCCTTTCAACCAGAAGCCTCTCTTGATCTGGAAATTTCGCGCGTTTGAGTTCACGGAAGTAGGCAATAGGAATCGGAAAAAAATCAGGCACAACTTTATTTGACATGTCCTGAGCGGTTATGTTCAAGGCCTTGGCCGCATTTTGAATGAGGATCTTAATTTGCAGGGAATTGGGGACGTGAGCAAAGCTGCCTGGCACTTCTGCACCGGGACCAATGACGATCACAGGAATCGGCAATTCTTTTAGAGTGAGCCAATTAATGAGCTTCTTGGCCACTTCGACTTTTCCCATGACGGCACGGACAATAATTAGTTTAGGACGAGGTCCAGATTCAAGAAGGGTCAAAGCATCATCCAGTTTATTGGTACCGATGGTCTCCAGGCCAAGCCACGTGCTTAGATTGAGCTTATAAAAGCTCTCTATCCGTGGGTTTCCTTCTACTAAAAGCGTTAAATTCATCCTCCCATTTAAAGTTGCAAACGCTTTTTACTCAACCGAGATAAAATGCTAAGATTTTATTATGACAAGCATCAATGATTACCTAAAAAATGAATTCAATACCCAACGAGAGCAGTGGGAAAACCACCTCAAAAAAGAGTTGAAGCTCGAAGACGTGAGTACTAAAACTTCCAAGAAAGTTGAGGGCGGTGGTACCTGGCCCACTCTTTCTCTAGCAAGAGTGGAAGATTGCTCTCTTTCGGTTAAAGAATCATGGAAAAAAGCGGCCCAGACCTACGCCCTCATGCCCGAAAATATTGAGCACTGTTTTAAAGACGATCTTGCTCAGGGAGTGAAAAGCTTTTATTTTCATTCAGAATTTCTTAATAATAATCATCGAAGCCTGATTGAAAAACTTTTGGTTCCTGAAAAAGACGTAGAAGTCTTTCTACAAACAAAAACTGGAGTCACGACTTTTCAGGGGGCTCCTATTGCTTCCGGCATTGAAGTCGATCTCTTAGGTGGAAATAATATTCAAGAGCTCGCTTTGATGACGTTAAATCTCATCGCTTCTCTTAAAGATGAACCTGTTGTTAGGATCGCAGTCACTCTTGATACTCATTTTTTTAAAAACATCGCTAAGATCAGGGCCGCAAAACTTCTCACACTGAAAGTGCTCGAAGAGTCGGAAGTTAAGGCATCGGTCCACACAGTTGCACTGACTTCTTTTAAAGAATGGACCTTGTTTGAACGTTATTCCAATATGCTTCGAAACGATGTCTCGGTAGCTTCGGCCTATATGGGTGGAGCAGACTCAGTTCAATCTTCGGGTTATCAAATCCTTTTTGATCTTGAAACAAAAACAGCCGATGCAGAACATGCCGAGCGCTCATCTCGCATGGCCCGCAATACCTCACACATTCTAGCGCTGGAAAGTATGCTGGGAGTGGTTCAGGATCCGGCCCATGGAAGTTATCACTTAGAAAATCTCACGCAACATTACGCAAGTTCGGCGTGGGAGATGATGAGAACTAAATCAAAAGTTGAGATTCTCTCTGAGGCGCAAAATTCAGGCGATGCTCAGCTTCTTCAAATGAAAACTCGCAAGATAGTTCTGGCAGGGATAAATGACTATGCTGACGTGAAAGAAGTGTTGCACCTGAAGTCAGTTCCTCATGGGTTCAGACTGGCACGGGATTTTGAAGATCTTCGTTTGAAGATGTCGGGTCTGACTAAAAAGCCTAGTGTTCAAATCGTACTTCACGGAGATTATTCGAATCTCAGTGCTCGCGTAAATTTTGCTAAAAACTATTTTGAAATTCTTGGGCTCAAAGTTAACGAGTCAAATTTTAAAGATCACAAGAGTGCAGATATCATCATCGCTTGTTCGACTGATGAGGGCTATGCAGATGTGGAAGCAGATTTTAAGAATCTCAAAGCACCTTTCAGGTACATTGCCGGTAAAACTCAAATGGATGGATTTACTTCCATCTTTGCAGGACAGGATGTTTATACCATCCTGCAAGAGTTCGTTACGAAGTGGGGTGCCCAATGAAAACGGTAGATTTCAAAAACGTTTCTTGGTCGACACCGAAAATCCCTGAAGTAAAATCAGAAAAAGTCTTCACAACTCCTGAAGGCATTGATCTTCGTACGAGTTACACTGAAAAAGATTTAACCTTCACGACTCTTCCAAAAAGTTTACCCGGTTCAGTTCCGTATATGCGGGGCCCCTATGCTTCGATGTATTCAGTTCGTCCGTGGACTATTCGACAGTACGCGGGATTTTCAACAGCTGAAGAATCAAACCGTTTTTACCGCGATAACTTAACGAAGGGACAAAAAGGTCTCTCGATTGCTTTTGATCTGGCCACTCACCGAGGGTACGACTCTGATCATCCTCGTGTAAAAGGCGATGTCGGAATGGCCGGAGTGGCAATTGATTCGATTCTTGATATGCGTATTCTCTTTAGTGGAATTCCGCTGGATCAGATGTCTGTTTCTATGACGATGAATGGAGCTGTTGTTCCTATTCTTGCTTTGTTTATCGTTGCTGGCGAAGAGCAGGGTGTAAAACCAGAGCAACTCACCGGCACCATTCAAAACGACATCCTGAAAGAATTTATGGTGAGAAATACTTATATTTATCCACCAGCTCCTTCGATGCGGATTATTGCTGATATTTTTTCTTATACTTCAAAACATATGCCGAAATTCAATTCGATATCTATTTCTGGCTACCATATGCAGGAAGCAGGAGCGACGGCCGATCTGGAGCTCGCCTATACTCTGGCCGATGGGCTTGAGTATCTGCGCACAGGAATTAAAACAGGGTTGGATGTGGATCATTTCGCTCCACGCCTCTCGTTTTTCTGGGCGATTGGAATGAACTACTTTATGGAAGTCGCGAAGATGAGAGCAGGGCGACTCCTCTGGAGTAAGATCGTGGCCGACTTCAAACCAAAAAATCAAAAATCATTAGCACTGCGAACTCATTCGCAGACCTCCGGTTGGAGCTTAACCGCTCAAGACGTTTACAATAATGTGACCCGCACGTGTATCGAGGCCCTGGCCGCAACTCACGGACACACTCAAAGCTTGCACACCAATTCACTGGATGAAGCTCTGGCGCTTCCTTCTGAATTCTCTGCCCGGATCGCGCGCAATACTCAGCTCTTTATTCAGACAGAAACAGATACCTGTGACGTCATCGATGCTTGGGGTGGAAGTCACTTTGTGGAATCCCTTACGCAAGATCTGGCGATTAAGGCGTGGAAACATATTGAAGAAGTTGAATCCCTCGGAGGAATGAGTAAGGCGATAGCGAAGGGCATTCCTAAAATGAGAATCGAAGAAGCTGCTGCCCGTACTCAGGGCCGTATTGATTCAGGTATTCAGCCTATCGTTGGGGTGAATGTCTTTAAACGTGAAAAAGATGATGTGCCTAATATCCTTCAGGTTGAAAACTCTGTCGTGCGTGAATCTCAGATTAAACGTTTGGAAAAATTACGTGCTGAAAGAAATCAAAAAGAAGTAGACGAAAAACTTCAGGCGATGACTGATGCTTGTAAGTCGGGCGAAGGAAATCTTCTCGCTCTGGCCGTGGATGCTGCTCGGGCAAAAGCGACCGTAGGTGAGATCAGTCTCGCGATGGAAAAAGTTTTTGGCCGCCATCAGGCGGAGATCCATACCATTCAGGGCGTGTACCTGAAAGAAGTTCAACAAGGAAATGTGAACGTGGAAGAATTAAAATCTCTCATTGCTAAATTTCAGAAGTCTGAAGGTCGCAGACCCCGTGTTCTCATCGCGAAGATGGGACAGGACGGGCATGATCGCGGACAGAAAGTTATTTCAACAGCATTTGCTGATCTTGGTTTTGATGTGGATGTAGGGCCTCTGTTTCAGACTCCGGATGAAACAGCCAAACAGGCCGCTGAAAATGATGTGCATATTATTGGAGTCAGTTCACTCGCCGCTGGTCACTTAACTTTGGTTCCGGAGCTTAAAAAAGAACTTAAAAAACTCGGTCGGGAAGATATCCTCGTCACCATCGGTGGAGTTATCCCTCCTCAGGATTACGATAAACTCTATCAAATGGGTGTCGCCGGAATTTTTGGGCCAGGGACTGTTATTTCAGATGCTGCAAAAGTCTTGATTAAAAAGCTTCTGGAAAACACATGAAAGATTTAAATTACTTTCTGGAAGGATTTAAAAAGAAGGACCGGACAGTTCTTGCTCGTGCGATCACTTTGGTTGAAAGTCATAATCCTGATCACCAAAAACTTGCTCAGGAACTGCTTAAAAGTCTTCTCCCTCTTACCGGAAATTCGAAACGAATCGGTATTTCGGGAACACCGGGAGTTGGAAAATCTACATTCATTGAAGCCTTTGGGAAAATTCTGACCACAGGAAAAAATAAAGTCGCCGTTCTCGCGGTGGATCCTACATCGCAAGTCAGCGGCGGTAGTATTCTCGGGGATAAGACCCGCATGAATGAACTGGCCATTGACCCTCTGGCCTATATTCGTCCGAGTCCATCGGGCGAAACTCTGGGTGGTGTGGCCAAACGCACCCGTGAATCTTTACTTCTCTGTGAAGCTTTTGGTTTTGATTATGTATTGGTGGAAACAGTGGGTGTAGGGCAGTCTGAAACTCAGGTCGCCCAGATGGTGGATATTTTCGTTATGCTTCTGCAGCCAGGATCTGGTGATGATCTTCAGGGTATCAAGCGCGGAATCCTCGAGATGGTGGATATGGTGGTCGTGACTAAGGATGACGGTGATAATCGCCTCATGATTGAAAAAGCGAAGCACGACTATGAAAATGCTCTGCATATTCTGAGACATGAAGGCTGGATTCCACCGGTTCTAACTTGTTCTGCCTTAACTAAGAATGGATTACCTGAAGTGATTTCAACAATAGAGAAATATTTTAGCCATGAGAATGTTCGTATAGCCGTTAAACGCGACAAACAGGGACTGGATTGGATGTGGCAGCTTATCTATGATGGGCTCAAAGATTCGTTTAAGGCCACGGTTGATGTAAAAGAGGCGGAGACGAAAGTGCTGTCGGGAAAACTGACGGCCCCGCTCGCGGCGAATGAGTTGCTGGCGAAGTATCTCACTTCCTCCGGTGAAAGTGGTAAATTGGATAGAAAGTAATTATCTATCTTTTTTTTAGACTTTCAGCTTTGAATTACTTTTTAGAATTTCTTCATTTCTTACGCCTCTGATCTTCTTTTGTGTTATTTGCACGGGATGAATTTACAACACCTCACCGACAAAACTCTTTTGAATGATACGAAAAATCTCGTTTCAAAAGAATTAGAACTCACTACAAAAATCCTTCATCACTTAAAAGAAATTCAAAAACGAAGACTCTTTAGTGAACTGAGGTATCCGAGTCTCTTTGCATATTGCATTGGGGAGCTTGGTTATTCTGAGGGAAGTGCCCAAAGAAGAATTGTGGCCTCCCGAATGCTGGAAGATATTCCTGAAATTGAAGCAAAGATCGAAGGGGGAATCCTGAGCCTGACTAATATTTCCCAAGCGAATCAGTTTTTCCGGGAACAATCTATCAAAACCCCACTTGAAAAAGTCGTTATACTTCAGCAAATTGAAAATTTAAGTAAAGATGAATGTGAGAGGAAGCTTTTGCAGATTTCCGGCAATGAAAAACAGGCGCGTGAGTCTAAAAAAAGAATCAGTTTCGAAAAAACCCGCGTCGTCATGATCTTCTCCACCAAAACGATGGAAGAAATCGACACCGTCAAAGGTCTGCTCCATAAACAGCTTGATACAGACGAGCTGTTCTACCTTATGGCGAAAACCACAGCAGAACGACTCGTCAAAAAGAAATTTAAAGTTGGTTAACCGCGCATCTTCCACAGAAGCTGCGAAAGAAACGGTCGTCTATACTCGCCAGTTGCAACCATCAGAAGTTTGGTGATCTTAAGGTTCTCAGGGTCAGTAAAGAGAAGGATCAGGAGTTCTTGAATGTAGTTGGTATTGAGAGTGATATAGTTATCCGTCCCAACTCCAAGCTTCAGACCCTTCTTTTCCCACCAAGAGAAAGGATGGTCCTTGTAGTCAGTAAAGCTCGTTGTGAGTTTATTATTTGACGATGGCAGAGCAATCAAACTCACACCTTTATTGATCATACGGTTCAAAACGTCGTGCTGGTAATGCTCAACTTCCCGAGCGGTATGAAATTTAATTTTAACGAACTCGCGTTTTTCTTCGTGAGTAATGGGGGTACCATTAAAAATCTTTTCGCGGATTTCTCCGTGCTCACGCCAATCCATTTCAATCAGCTCTTTATAGTCTGATGATCCAGGAAGTACTTTCGTTCCGCGCTCATTTTCAACACAGATGCGCGAATAAAGGGAGTGGAAGTAAAAGTTAGGATTAATCCCTAAGGATAAACCATGCTCAAGTGTATCGATGTGCCAGATGTTTAGAGAGTTATCAACCGCCTGCACACCTCGACGTAGTGTATGCCACGTTTCGCCGTGATGGGATCTGATAGCAAAACCTTTAAAGTGTAGTTTACGGAATCCTTGCTGCATCTCCATGAAGTGACCTTTGCGGTAAAGGTCTTTCTCACTTCCTACAGTATCAACTTCGCACAAGTAAGGAGTCAGGAAAGGGTATTTATCCAGCATGCCCAGAATGGCATCTACTTGATAAAGAAAATGTTCTTTTTTGGTCGCAAAATGTTCGGCATCAAAAAAGTTTGCCTCTTTTCGGAAACAAGGAGAGAGCACGAATTCAAAATCAGGATGCTCCGCTTTGAATTGCATATAACCTTCATATAATCCAAGAACAACATCTTCTTCTTTTAAGGCCTCTAGACCTGGGATCTGTTCATCAGCACTTTGATTGGCGCGAGATAGAGTAAACTTCAGTCGAACCTTACCAACGTTGTATTTAAGATAAAGCTCAGCCGCCATATTATAGGCAGCTTCTTTGTGCATCTCTTTGGTCGTAAGAATAAGTTTAGGGAGGAGAAGAATTTTTAAGTAGCGATCAAAAAACTCATCGTCTTTTAAGCGCACGAGATTATCAACGTCTTCAACTGTTTTAATTTTTTCTGCCGTACCGTCGCCGTAAACTTTATCAATGATACTGATGTAGGCCGCGCGATTGGGGCCCGACATGATTTTCATTAGGTGTGGATGAATAAATTCAGCTGAAAGCGATCCCGTTAAATGGATATGCTCTTCGATATACTTGCGAGGAAATTTTTTAAAAAAAATAAACAGGGCCGAAGCCACCGGATGGGCGAGTAGGGTTTTAATTTCCACTTCATCGGTTTGGAAAGAATTAAGCAGACGTCTAAATTCCTGAAAGGATTTTTTGACGTGAGGATGATCTTCCTTTGTTTCACCAAGGACGGCGAGTTCGAGGGTATCTGAGAGCGTAATCCCATTAGTTTCAGAAATAATCTTAATGAGATGATCTGCAAGCAGATCGACTTTTGATGATTTGGCCATTTGTCTTCTTATCGGTCGCCAGACGCGACTCTTGATTAGTTGAGTGTTCTACATGGATTGTGAGGCGGCCCGAGGAGTCGAATCCAGTAGGAGTTTTAATTTTTCACGATCAAGATTATCTTTGTCTTTAATAAAGAGTTTTAACTCTTCCATCGAGTCCTTGCCCCAGAATAACTCGCCATCAATTACAAAGCTAGGAACTCCGAAGGCCCCGAATGAAACCGCTTCAGCAATATTGGCCTTGAGTTCGGCTTTGGCTTCACGAGTAAAACTTTTTTCATACAACTCATCAGCAGGTAGACCTGCCTCACGCAGGACTCTGAGAAGTTCTTCCGGCTCACCCATATCAATCCGGTCCTGCCAACCAGCTGTCCAGAGAGTATCAATCACTTTGTACTGATGATTTTGGGCGACCCCAAACAAACACAAGCGAAGTGCATAGAGTGAGTTGAAGGGATGGGTTTTTGGTGTCGTGAAAGGAATATGTTGTTTCTGCGAGTAACGAAGACATTGTTTGAGGAGAAATTCACGCTTGGGCTGGATTTCTCCCGGCCCTTTAATACCCCAGTGATTGAGGAGGGGACCCAGAGCGACGGGTTTTAAAAGGATTTCCACCGGGCCAAGAGTGGAGAGTTCTTTCCAGGCAAAATAGCTAAAAGGTGAAAGAAAATCAAAATAGAAAGTAAGCTGTTTCATGAAAAAGCAGGATGCCATTTGTCGATTTCTTAGGCAATCGGCATTTGGAAAAGTGATTAAATTTTCGACAAAGGGCCTGATGGTTATCATGCAGTCGAAATTTTTTTTAAAAAAATATTGAGGTTTACCCAAGAGTTATCTCAAGTTCTGAAACAGATATTCCGATGCACGATAACTATCTGTTGCAATTATTAATAGAACAAGTAGAATAACGCATCGTATCGATTTTGACACCACTGTTGCACGTTCCTCTCCTGCTGCACGTTTGTTGGTATGTTGGGTCAGAATCAAAATAAGAGACAAAATGTCTCGTGGGTAGACTCATGATTAAAAACTTCTCTCAACTCGTCACTCTGGTGATTCTCTCTCTCTTTGTCACTTCTTGCGGAAAGAATTCGCAAATTGTAACAGGGGTCCAAGTCGGGTCTAGTGTTGTGAACCAGGACATTAACATCGCCTTTAAAGCTGATCTTGATTTGGGTAACATCAGCTTTCCGGCCGTCACACTTCCGATTCTTCACCCTAAAGGATTGGGTCTTATTGGTTCAGTTGATCTTCTTCCGCTTCTTGGTGGAAAAAATCAAATCATGGTTAAGTTGAACCTTTCAAAAGTTTCTGATCTTCAAGCAGTTTCGGCAGTATTACCCAACGGGAACTTGATCCCACTCATTGCTAACAATCCAACTATTGTTGTGCCTCTTGGAGCAGGAGCTCAGCTCTACATTACTGTTTCAGCGACAGTGACTGCCATTGGTGTTGCTGTACCAATTAAAACTTTCGATAGTATCGGGGGTTCAGTTGGTGGTTTAAGTCTTTTCCCAGTGTTTAACATCGACAAGGTTGTTGGTGCTGCCGGTATCTTTACTTCTAAGAATGCTGGTCAAAACGGATTTGCCATCATCGCTGACCTTTCTCAATTTGTTAAAATGCAGGATATCTTTGTTCCACAAGCAGCTGCTCCGGCTATCGCTTCAGCGTCTATGGCGAAATCTCTTTCATTGGCCTCAATTTCTGCCCTCGAGGCCGCTCCAGCTATTCAGGATGATTCAATCAAACTGGATATGAGTGAGCAAAGACCTTCTGCTTCAAAAGAGAAGAGAATTAATTCTATGCTCTATGACATGCACGTTGCGAAAAAACGTCTTCAGTTACGTCGATAAGGATTGTCTACACGGAGGGCCCTATGAATGGGGCCCTCTTCTTAATACCCGCAAAGGACAGTCGGTTAAAGAATGCTTTTAGATAATTCAACTATCACTTATTCTTTTATCCGCGGAACAGTTAATCTCCCTGGCGACATGTATAAACCCCAACGTCAGGAAACTTTTGAGATCATCCAGGTTCTTGCGGCCAATCCAACTCATAGTCTGGGACTTGAGTATTTAAAGAATCCGGATATCAAAGGTGTCTTCCGTTATAATATTCATTCTCTCAAAGCGAACATTAAACCCACGGCAGAGGCCATCTCGGCGGGTTATCTGGTAACACTTAAAGCAGTCGGCGAGAATGCTGATCTGATTGATCTCAATAATACTGAAGCTGCTACTGGTGCTCTGGCCCAGAACGAACAGAAAGAAGTGAAGTTCACTTATACTTTTTCAAAAGCGGCCAAGGGAAAAACCATTACGATGGAGCTCTCGATCAGCTACGCTGGTAAGGTTATTAAAGAAGAATTGATTGTGGTTAATCCAGGATAAAAAGAGGCTCCAAAAGGAGCCTCTTATAACTTAGATCTTTTTAGATCCGCGTGTTTTTGCATTCGTTTTCTTGCGACGTTTTTCCGCGTCTTCAAGTTTCAGTTTTTGTTTCACTGAAGGTTTTTGATAAGCTTCACGAGCACGGTACTCTTTCACGATTCCGTAGGCATCACAGAGGCGCTTAAATTTTTTGAGAGCACGTTCAACAGCAAAGCCGTCGGTGATATCAATTCTGATTTTGTCTTTAGCGTCTTTCTTGTTGTGATTGTCGTAGGCCATGAATCCTCTCATATAAGTTTAAGTAGAACTGAAAACGTCTCGGTAAAATAGCATAAGCCCTTAAAAAGGCCAGAACTATCCTGTGGGGTCACGAATTTAAAGGGACTTAGAGCTTTAGAGTTGCCAAAAAAGGGTAATGGTCAGACGGAAGTGAGTTTTTTTGCTCTATTCGTCGGGGAATGGGCAAGGGGGCGCCGAGGGCATTGCGGTAGCGGGGAAAGTAGCATTCGGTCGGATCAATCAGGTCTTTGTATTTTTCCGCGATAAAGAGGTAATCGATCTGCTGAACAAATCGATTTCCGCCGCGGTTGAAGTAGATATAACTGAAGCGCTCCTCTTCGGGGATGCCGGCAAGGTGTGCAATGTCTTTGAGGTCGGTTAATTTATACAGCTGCTGATACTCTTCTTCCGTATCCTTTTCTCCTGCGTGACCGTTGAAGTCTCCACCCACGAGAATAGGAACATCATTCACTTTCAGTTCGTTGTAGATATCAATTAAACCCTTCACTTCTAGCACACGTTTCCCGCGGCCTTCAAAATCAGCGCGTTTTAAATCGAGTTTTGATTTGATGTGAACTAGGAGCATGATCATTTTCAGATCTTCGCCCTCTTTTAAATCTAGTCTCAGCACATCCCGGGAAAATCTTTTGGCCGGATGGGGAAGAACATAATCAACATAGGTCTTGATTTCCGCGGAGTAGGGTAAGTCTTTTTTGATCAGGTATCCCAGATCAATGCCACGGTCAGAATTTGAGGGAAGACTTAAGGCGGTGAACTCATCATTTAAAAGAAATTTTGCAAAATTAGTCAGAGATTCAGGACCCCCAACTTCGGTCATCATCACAATATCTGCCTCTGCATCCTTCACCGCTTGGGCCAGTTGAAGGCACTTCTCCTTTGATTTATTTGAGAAGAGACTGGAGCTCATCAATTGCCATTTTATTTCGGTCAGATTTTCCACGGGCCCATGATCATGTTTATCCATGAACAAAAACAGATCCTGGGCATTTAAGACCATCACTTTGAGATTTCTCATACCAGTAATAGAATAGCATTTATGAGACGATTACTTCTATTTTTTCTCGTTGTTCCTTCAGCTTTTGCCGCTGGAGAGTCTAAGTTCACTTTTGAGCCCTTGTACGGTGTGGAGACGGCCTTGGTCCGCTATCCAGAACCTGCTCGTTATGTGACCCGTGCAACTTATGGAGCAAGAGCACTCTACGGTGTCACACTTTTATCAGGGGAGCTTGAATACACTAAAGCTTTTTCGAGAAATGATTATCCGGCGATTAATCAAAAAGTTGAAGACTCTGCTGACCGCGCATCGGTTGGCCTTCGAAGTACAATTCCTATCGCAAGTTTTTTAGGTTTTTATTTGCGTGCTGGTGGACGGGCCTCTCAAGGTAAGTCTGTCGTCACAACGGCCGGAGTTCCTGAAACTCACGACAATCCTTTACGAATCGATCCTTACGCCGGAGCAGGGTTACAATTAGCCTTCGGGTCAAATCTCGCTGTGAATGCAGGCGTGACTCTCATCCGTAACGGAGAGAATAAGTATGACTCTCAATACACACTGGGTCTTTCTGCTCGCTTCGGAAAACTCTAAACTTCTTTATGCTCAAATTTATCATTCTATTATTGTTATGTACTTCTGTACTTGCCCAGGGAACTCTCACAAGTAAGGAAGGCCAACTTCTTAAGTCGGAAGGTTTACGGCTTTGGCCCAAGCGTGATGTAAAAGACAGCTTAGAGGAAGCCCTTTCAAAATTTGATCTGGCCCATCAAGCCGATCCCAGTGATATCGAAACAATTCATTATCTTGTTCGGGGGTACTTCATCCTTGCTGATGCTCACACGTCTGATAAAGAAGATAAAAAAAGATTTTTAGAAAAAGCCAAGGACCTTGGTCTTAAAGGCTTGATGACTAATTCTGATTTTAAAAATTTAATTGAAAAAGAAAAAGAAGATGTTGAGGATGCTGTGAAAGTTCTTACATTGAGAGAGGTTGAAGTCGCTTTCTGGACGGCCGGCGCCCTTGGTCTTTATTCAAAGACGAACGGCATTTTTTCTTCAATTAAATACAAAGATCAGATTGTTTCCCTGTTAAAACGCGTAGAAAGTCTTAAGCCCGATTTTTTTCACGGTGCCGTCCCGAGATTTTGGGGCAGTTACTATGCCGTTATTCCTGGAATTGCAGGGAGAGACATTAAGAAGAGTAAAAAGTATTTTGAGGAGTCCATCGCCATGGCTCCTGAATTCCTTGCAACTAAAGTGCTTATGGCCGAAATCTATGCCGTAGAAACTGATGATAAAAAGCTCTTTAAAAAACTTCTTTTAGAAGTCATAGCAGATCAAAATACCTATCAGGATCTACTACCAGAGAATGCGATTGAGCGTAAAAAAGCTGAGCGATTGTTAGAAGAGGAAGACAAACTTTTCTGAATGTCTTCCCCTTTAAAATTAGCCTAAAAAGAAGAGTGAAATCTGCGGAAAGGCTGTCACGATCGCCAAGCCTAGAAGCATCACAAATAAAAATGGTACAACCGCCTTAATCACATCAATGAGTGGCTCCTTAAAAATTCCCGAAGCCACAAAAAGATTTATTCCAATTGGCGGGGTTAAGTACCCAATTTCTAGATTCACAATCATGATGATCCCGAAGTGAATTGGGTTAATACCATAATTGATTGCCATTGGAGTCAGGATAGGCGCCAGTACGAGGATGGCACTCATGATATCCATAAAGCATCCAACGATTAAAAGGAGGATGTTCACGGCAATCAGAAAGCCAAGTTTCGTTGAGATCATGCTCGACATCCAGACAACAAGATTCTGAGGGATCTCTTCCAGGGTCATGAATTTATTCAAGCTCACGGCGAGAATCAGAATTAAGAAAAGCATCCCGAGCATTTCTGCAGTTTCTGCAAAAACGGGAAAGAGTTTTTTAACTCCAACTTCACGGTGAATGAAGACTTCAACGATAAACGCGTAAACAACGGCCACCGCAGCTGATTCAGTTGCTGTGAAAAAACCTGTGTAAATTCCACCCAAGATAATCAAAGGCATTAAAAGAGAGAGAAAACCTTTCTTTAAATGATGAAGAAATTCTGTGAATGAAAATTGACCATCCGTCTTCTTAGGAGCTGCATAAAACATATAGCCGCAAAGAAGGATTACGAGCACAATACCGGGCCCGATACCTGCTTTAAATAAATCGACGACACTCACTCCTGCCATGATGGCAAAAATAATCATCGGGATACTTGGAGGAATGATGATTCCGAGAGTTCCCCCTGTCGATAAACTCCCCATCGCTAGTTTCTTCGAGTAACCCGCTTGCAAAAGGGCCGGGTACATCAAAGATCCGATGGCAATAAGAGTTACAGGTGATGATCCAGAGATAGCTGCAAAAACTGAGCACGAAAGAATCGCCGCGATTCCCATACCTCCAGTGATTCCCGAAGTCGCAGATTTCGCCACATTAATCAAACGCTGGGAAATACTTCCCTTCGTCATGATTTGCCCTGCGAGAACAAAAAGAGGAATAGCGAGGAGAATCTCTTTATCTGCAGCGTAGAAAATATCGCCAATGACGATCATCATGTTTTCGCCAGAGATGAAAAGATAACAAACGCTAGCGAGTGCACCCATGATCACAAAAAGCGGGAGTCCAAAAACGATGGATAAAACAAGAATAGAAATAATAATAAGAGTGATAGACATTAGTGTACCGCCCCTGGATCTTTTTCAGCTGGTGAAAAAATGAAATAAAGGTATCTCAGACTCATGGAAGTGAAGGCATAGGGAATCACACACTGAAGAAGCCACATGGGCATATCAATGATGACGTTTATGTCTCCAAATTCTTTTGATTCTAAAACGTATAGGATTGAGTAGTAGGCCATTCCCGCGCAAAAACAAAAAACGAGAAAGTTTTGAGCTCTTAGGTAGAAGGGTTTAAGTTTTCCTGTCCAGAATTTATCTGCGATCTCGGGACGCAAGTGCTCCACTTTTTGAGTGACAAGAATCGCTCCAAGGAAACCGGCCCAGATCATCAGATAAACAGCACTTTTTTGTGCCCAAGGGACGCTTGTTTTAAAAAGCTCCCTTGATCCAACATCCATCACTACAAAGATAGTTAAAACAAAAACCATGAGAGATGCGGCTATTCTTTCTATCTTCGTCATGACGGCGAAAATGTTTTTCATTTTTTAGTCGCCTTGAAAGCTTTTTTACCTTCTTGAATCATGGCATAGATTTTACCAGCATTTCCGCCGATGTCTTTCACGGCCTGTTCAGCTAAACCTTCTGAAGCTTTTACGAACTGAGCTTTTTCAGCAGGACTTAGAGTGTAGGTACTGACTCCAGATTCTTTAAGCACATCAATCAAGCTCGTTCCAAGTCTTCTCACATTCGCGCGAACATCTATCGCTTGTGCATTTCCTGGACCCATTAAGATTTTTCTATCGGCTTCAGACAACTTATCCCAAAACTTTTTAGAATAAATGATCGCACCGGGTTGATAGATGTGATTGGTTACTGAGTAGAACTTAACCGCCGTTTGCCATTCTGCCGCGAGTGTAAAGAGGGGAGTATTGTCAAAAGCTTCAACTACTCCAGTTTGAAGGGCCGGAAGAACTTCAGGAATAGCGATGGCCACTGATGAGGCCCCAAGCTTTTTCCAGAATGCTAAGTGAACTTTAGACTCTTGAGAGCGGATTTTCACACCTTTCATATCAGTAGGAGTTTTGATGAGCTTGGTTTTGTGACCAATACTTCTCCAACCGTTTTCGGCCCAAGTGACCATCACAAAACCCTTTTCAAGGAAGAGTTTTGTATACACATCGAGAAGATATTTATCGAGGACGAAATCGGCTTCTTCTGAACTATCAAATAGGAAAGGAACTTCAAGTAAGTCGAGCTCTGGAACAATGCTCGCCATGGCAGCGCAAGTCAGACCGCCGCCTTCGATATTTCCACGACGAATTTTTTGGAGGATTTCTAATTCGCCCCCAATTTGACCACCGAGGAAAACCTTGATTTTAATTTTATCATTACTTTCTTTGGCGACTCTCTTTTTAATATCTTCTAGAGAATCAGACCATGGAGTGGAAGCTGGAGCAATTGTACCGAAGCGGACAGCGAGATCTTTTGCTGTCGCAGACAAACTTACCAGAAAAGACAGGAGCAATAAGTACTTCATAGTGATCCTTTAAAAGAGTTCGCCAATTTGGGCTAAAAGTTTTTCGGCCTTCTTCTTCTCAAGACTATTCTCTGGACCAATTTCTGCATGATCGTCAAATTTTGAGGCAAGAACTTCTTTGAGCGCAGCTTCGAAAGCTTTTTTATCGCCTGTCTTTGTAAAGTAAACATCGGCCATCAAGACTTTCGTTCCTTGATACTCTGGCGCAATTTTAAGAGATTTATCGAATTGAACCTTACTCTTTTTAATGTCCCCACCAGCAAAAGATGGAGCAAGAGCATAGAACCCACCCCAGTAACGTGAAGGAGCTCCGAAGAAGAATTCTGGAGAAAGCTTTTCTACGCGTGAGACCATCGCCTTAATTCTTGTTTTGTATTTTAACTGAGAGGCGATTCCTGAAATCTTTGACCATTTTCCTAAGCTTGCTGCCGTCCAGTACATAGCAGGGACTTCAACGAGAGTTAATGAATCAAGTGAATCTTCAATTGATTTTCCATCAGTCACTAATTTTTTGAAGGCAGGATTTGTCGCCATGGCTTTTTCACCATAAGAAGCTGCTAGTTCGTAGATCTTTTTTTTCTGCTCAGTTTCTTGAAGGTGTGAGTCAGCTAAGAAATAGTTTCCGCGTGTAAGGTAAACTAGAGCTTCTAGATCATTAGGATTCGCCAAGTGGAGTTGTAGAAATTTCTCGAGAGCTTTTTCAAGCTTGGCCTGTTCAGCTCGGCCCCTCCAAAGAACTGTGGCTTCAGATTTTACAGAGGTCATCTCTGTTGAAGACATTGAGACGGCTTCAGTGTTGTTTTCCCAGCCAGATTTCCGGCTTGCGCAGCCCACGAGGCACAGCAATAACATTAAATGATATTTCATAGTAGAACTCCTTTTCTATATCTAGATTTCAGCTTGGATTGGCGTTATTGTCGAGAAGTTTTTGTTCTTTAAACGGTTTAAATGACTCACTGTCTAACCAACCTCAAGAACCCGCATGGCTTAGCATCGATTACTTTTATGGACCTATAGAAATCATCAATTGTACTCATCGTTTTTATCGATGCATTCTCCGGAAAATTAAACAAAGGATGAATTCTATGAAAACATTTATGACCATTTTCTTTACTCTATCAATTGCAGGTTCTGTATTTGCGGCTGAGATTATTTGTTCTTTAAATCAAGGAGACACTCGTTACAAGCTTACTATGCAGGGAGATGGCGCGGGTGGTGAAGAAATCATTTCAATCATGGTCACTGCCGCTAGTATTTCTGCAACTCGGCTAGGTCATCAAAGTCAGCGTCCAGTGGGAACTCAAGATTTTCTCATCGATGACAGTGAAGAAAGCGAAAAATCAGAAAACAGTGTCGATGAATATGTTTTAAATAAGCCGATCAAAGGCAGCTCTTTTTCTCGAGATGGATTTGATTTCACTCAAGTTACTTTTTTTGAACAAGGCGATGAAGATATCGCTTTGAAAGTTGAAGGACCGGCCCTATCTTCGCCTCTCATATTTACGAACTGTTTAACTGGGAATTAATTTATGAAAAATATAATTTTTTTCGCCTTAGTTTTTTCTTCTGCTTCATCTTTTGCCTGTTCATGTTCAAAAGAAACCTTAGATGAATGGAAACCTATTCAAAACTATATGAAGGCTAACTATGGCATCACCGTTGATCTTGAAAAAGATGTGAAATGGTTTGCCTACTACCCAGGACTCTTAGAGCGTGCCTTTGCTGGACAGATGCGAGGAAGTTCGTGCGAAGGTCAGGGACCTCAGGATGAACTCTATCTGATGTGCCAGAATTCACGCAAAAGTGATTACCTGGTTACCCTGCCGGGAACTAATTGCACGGTGAAACTGCGAGTGAAGGCCAACTTTAAACGGGTTATAATCCGCGAGCTTCACTCCAGCTGCAAAATCTAAATGACACAATCCGCCCTTTAGGATAAGTTCCCTCAAAATAGAGGGAACTTATGGAAGACGGCGAATGGCTCAGTGATGATGATAAAAGAAAGATGAATGACTTAAAGTCAGAACTCGTGAAGCTCAAAAAAGAGCACAAAGGTTTTGCCGCCAAGAAAAGCAGTCTTACTGTTGAAGAAAAAGAGAAGTGGCGTGCGAACTCTCAGAGAACCAATCAGGTTTTCATTGAGATCAAAGATCTTCGCTTTAAGAATATTATGGATGCTGGGAAAGGCTCTACTAAGTAACTAGAGAATGAAGTTAAATGGAACTGCCAGTCCAAAGGCCACAGCGAGAATAATCGCGGTCCCCACCAAAATCGAAGCAACAATCTTATAAGGCAATCCAAACATACAGGTCTCCTGATGCACTTAGTTTAATACAAAGGGATGCTGGGATCAACCGTTCTTGACCACTCATCAATGCCACCACGAAGAGATAAAGCGTCGTAGCCATGCATTTTAAGGAATTGCGTCGCATACATGCTGCGAACCCCATGATGACAGTAGACTACAATAGTCCGTTTATTGTGAGGGAGTTCGTTAAAACGGGCCTCAAGTTCGTGAAGGGGAATATGAGTTCCGCCCAAGCTTGATTTTTCTCTCTCATCATCACGACGAACATCAAGAAGAAGAAACTCCTTATTTTGTTCACGCCATTCTATCACTTTAGTTGAAGTTATTTCCATTAGCGACCAGTCACAGTAATAATCGAGTAGGGTTCAACTGAGGCCACGATCCACGTATTTCCACCGATGACTGAACCTGCACCTATGACCGTTTCTCCACCAAGAATGGTTGAGTTGGCGTAGATCACGACATCGTTTTCAATTGTCGGATGACGTTTAATAGATTGCATTTTCTTTTTCACTGAAAGAGCACCAAGAGTCACACCTTGGTAAATTTTTACGTTCTTGCCAATGTGAGCAGTCTCTCCAATAACGACACCAGTTCCGTGGTCTATGAAAAAGCCTTCGCCAATATCAGCTCCAGGATGAATATCGATGCCGGTTTTTTCATGAGCATACTCAGAAAGAAGTCTTGGTATTAAAGGAACTTTTAACTGATGAAGCGAGTGAGCAATCCGGTGCATGCAAACCGCATAAAAGCCTGGGTACGTAATAATAATTTCTTCTTTTGAGTAAGCGGCAGGATCACCATTGTAGGCGGCCATGACGTCAAGATCGAGAGCACGCGCTAGTTCAGGTAGTCCTTCAAAGAAAGAATCAACGATCGATTCAACAATATCTTTGAGGTCGGTATTGAGAGTCACTACCGATTCTACATATTCATTAAATCTGCGCTTGAGCTCCAGCAGATTGCCCTCGGTGTCAGCGATTCCCAGAGTCGAGTGACAACCCCGTTGTGGGAATAAAAGACAGATCACCTGATCGGCCGACTGCCTAACCTGTGGGACATTCATGACAATCGTCGCGGCCTGATAGCGGTCACGGTGTAAAAACTGGGCCAGTGTTGAAGTTCTTCCAGACATTTAGGACCTTTTTTAGTATAAAGGACTCACTAAACTTACCTCTGACGCAGGGAAAATTCAATGGATCTTAGAACAAAACTTAAGTCTACGGGCCTTCTTCAGGTTATTGGCAACACGCCCATTATGAAGGTTCAGTCCTTGAGTGCTATGACGGGCAGTGAAATTTTCATGAAATGTGAAAATTTAAACCCAGGCGGCACAGTAAAAGATCGTCCCGCGATGAAGATGGTGATTGAAGCTATTGTTTCTGGTGTTTTAAGGCCAGGCATGACGATCGTTGAAGGCACTGCGGGAAATACCGGCATTGGGCTTGCGATGGTTGGTAAAGCGCTTGGTTACAAAGTTATTGTGGTCATGCCTGAAGGTATGGCCGTTGAAAAACATAGAGTTCTCAAGCTCTACGGAGCAGAGATTGTTGAAACTGCGGCCGTCATGTATACCGATGAAAGACACTTCTTCCACGTAGGGAAAAAAATCGGAACAAGTCGCCCTGACTACTGGTGGGCCAATCAATTTGATAACCCTAATAATTATCTAAGCCATTATGAAACGACAGGCCCTGAAATGTTGGCACAAATGGATGGTCGAGTTGATGCCGTAGTGGTTGCCGCCGGTTCAGGGGGGACAGCTGCAGGCATTTCAAAATACATTAAAGAGAAAAATCCTGATATTAAATTTGTTATGCCTGATCCTACAGGATCGGGAATTGTTCATTTTTTTAATCAGGGTCAATTTGCGACAGATGGAAAGTACACGATGACTGAAGGAGTGGGCATTACTCGTTTAGTTGAAAACTTTAAGCACATTAAGCAGGATAAGTGTTTTACAGTCGATGATCAGAAGCTTACTAGCCTGGCCATGTTCATGCGTGAGGAGGAAGGTTTAGTCATGGGGATGTCATCTATGCTCAATCTTGCAGGATCCTTCCATACTGCTTTAAAAATGGGACCAGGCAAGCGAATTGTCACTCTCATGTGCGACGGTGGTGATAAAGCAATTTCAAAAATGTATAATGAAGCATTCTTAAAAGAAAAAAATATTGATGGGTCCCTCTTAAATGAAAACGAGATTAAGTCTCTTTTCCAATCATTCTAGGCCATTTTAGCTGATAGAACTTTTTAAGCTCATCATTTTTGATGAGCTTACCTGTCGAGAGGTCACTCTGATCAAAGACGGGTAAAGGAAGATTCTTTCTCCTCGCAAACTCCGAATAAAATTCTTCTTTTGTTTCGTGCTCATCTGATGCCACATCAATAATCTTATTTTTTATCTTCTGATCAATTACAGCCTTGGTGATTCCCACTGTGTCTTCCAGATGAATCAAATTCACGGGCCAGAGACGCCCTTTAATATTCGTTCTGCCTGAAAGAATTTTTCCCGGATGCCGATTCTGACCTATCAGTCCTGCAAAACGCAGGATAGTCCAGTGCTTGAATGTCTTTTGAATCCATTCTTCTTCCTGATTTAAAATCCCATCTGGCTGGTTGTAGGCCGAAGTGGAACTAATAAAAATGATCCAGGAATCATGATTCCACTTCCAGGACCTAAATTCTTCCAGTTGGTTTTCATGGGGTGGGATATTCAGAACGATACATTCACTTTGCAGCACTTCGTCTGGAGGAGTTTGTGTGATTAGAAATGGTTTTACACCGAGAGCACGAATCATCTCCACTTTTTCCGGAGTTCTGGTCGTACCAAGTAGTTCATGGCTTTTTAAGTGAAGGGCCAGTTCCGAACCATACCATCCGCAACCTAGGATTGAGATTTTCATTTTACCTTTATATCTTCGGGATATTTGAGTGAGACGTAGAGAATCATTAAATAATTATAGAAACGACGCTGCTTAATCTCGGGTAAATACTGACTAAGATAATAGATGTTCTCAAGCACGATGAGACTTTTTCCCAATTGTCCCTGCTTCAAATAAACGAAGGCAAGATTGTAAACGATGGCAAGGTTGGTAGGGTTTGACTTAATACTTTCTTCATAAAAATGAATTTCATCTTTATAGAAAGAAGATGATTGTAATGTTTTAAATGAGAAGAAGGTAACTAATAGGATCGGGAAAATCCAGTTGTATCGAAATTTAATCTTCTCCATCACAAAAATCCAGAAGCATAAAAAGGCAGGGAGAACAGCGTAGAGATGTTGATCACTAACCCATGTGACCACCATAAAGGGAGCCGGAATAATCCCTACAAAAGGAAAAAGCAGGATGTGCCCGGCAAGAACATAAAGACCGATCTTTTCTTTCCATAAGATGCCTATTAGGCAAGCTAGGAAAAATAAATGTACGTACTCTAACCAATCCGGTTTTTCATGGTTTGGACCTTTTACTGGAGCATTATCAATAGGCACAATCACTTGCCAGAAATAATAATAAAGGCTCATAACAAAAAAACTTTTATCGACTTTTTGAACTGTGCCAGACCTCTCAACCTGAATCGTCGGAATAGGGCCAGGCATTTCTATTTGTAAGGACTTAACAGCCTCCTGAGTAACTGGACTAGACAGAATTCGATAGGCACCAATTGCAGAAATAATAAAAAAAGGAATAATAAAAAGGTAATGAAGCTTGGGTATTTTTTTATAACAGCAAATTATAAAGATGACAGGTAAAGTAATAAGGGTCGATTTTGCAGCAACACTTAACAGGAAAAGAATCCAAGAGAGATAGATCCATTTTTTATTTTCTATAAAAAGAAGAAACGTAATGAAAGAGGCGATCCCAAAAAAGAAGGCGAGAAGAGTCTTGATCTGAATGAGCCAGCCTACAGAGATAACACAGACGGGAGAGAGCAAGAAAAGTATAAAGAGAGTAAAGGGCGATGAGAATTTGAGTTTCTTGCCCATAACGAAGACCAGAAACGCATTGGCAAAATGAAGCAAGAGCGTGATGACATGATAAGCGGTATAGTTTTTATGAAATACTTTGAAGAGAATTTTTTGAATTGTGTTACTCAAAGGCCAGGTAAATTTTTTCCAAAATTCTAAATAGGAATAGTCTCCAATAATCACCGGATCATTAAACCAAAAAGTCCAGTCATCCCAAATCGGTGTGCCCTTCATGAGTGGCAGGTAGAGTGCGGTGGCCAGTAAGAAGGCGAGAACAAACCACAGCGGTTTAGGGAGACTGATGTTCATAGAGTTTTTCCAAAAGGAGTTGAGAGTTGGCCTCACGATCCGGGCCCATATAGAAATAAAAGCATTCAGAGCGCATGACCAGTTTCACGGCACAGATAGAGCGAATGAAGGCGTGACAACTCATTTTAATGACATCGGTAAAATTGAAGGCGAGAAACATCTCGATGACCTGAGGCAGACCCATTCCAATCACCATGTGCTCCAGGAGAGGTTTGATCATCTTGAATCGACTCACCTTCGATATCAGAGATTTTCCCGAGGAGAGTCGGAAGCCCGCAATCAAAAGTGTTTCATGGTGTGAAGAATTGATATCGATTCGATCTTTAAACTGGGCAAGGCTGGCGGTAAATTTGGGCGGATAATGAGTGCGATTAAATTCGCGCCATTTAAGCTGGGCCAGAGCACCAGACTTCGGAATTTCTTCCAGGCTTATTTTAGAAGGGAAGGGGTAGACTTCGCCTTTGACACTAATAAGGGGCATATCATCAGAGATGATGTGAATATCCGGATTAGTCATGAGATGAGTAAGCAGCGTGCTCTTACCACCTTTTGAGGGAAGCATCACGAGGGCATTTTTATTTAGTAGCGAAACACCCAGTGCGTGAATTCTGCACAGGCCATCCTGATCAAGTTTTTGTCCAATCAGTGAATGGATCGCGAGAAAGCCTAATTCAAAAAGGCGATCTTCGTCTAAAGAGAAAATCTCAATCGTTTTTTCAAGATCATCCCAGATAACTTCGGCCTTACCAAAATAATCGATAATTTTTTTACCACCCATGCGGTAAATAACACAAGTGTCAGTGATTTTGTGGGCCACCACTGAGCTGATCTCTGGCATGGCCTCTTTTTTGATGCTTAGGCTCCAATCGACTTGGGTGACTGATTCCCGAGCAAAAAAATGAAACTCATCCTCCAAACTTTGCAGAATAGTTTCGACAGACGACCTGACAAGAATGGTATGATTGTGAAAATCCAGATTTAACTGCAAAATTAAAGGCCCTCAATTGGTTTCATTCAGTGTCTTAATCATAACTCATGGTCGCGAAGAACTGCTATGGAAATGTCTCGATTCCCTGCTTCCTCCCTTCACGGCATGGCAGTTGATCTTGCTCGCTAATGGTCAAAAATTGTCAGAAACGACTATCGAAAAACTTAAGACTCTCAATGCCGAAGTCACCTTGCTTAATAGTGATGCTATCATGACTCCGGGAGCTGCTCGAAATTTTGCTCTGACCCATGTGAAGCATCCTTGGGTATATTTTCTAGATGATGATGCCTTTATTCTTCCTGGCTATTGGGAAGAGGCGCTTCCTCTCCTGCAGGACGCTAAGATCGATGTAGTGGGCGGACCAGATTCAATGGCACCGGGAATGAGTAAGTTCTCTGAGGCCCTCGCCATTACTTTGGCCTCCCCCTTTTGCACCGGACTGACTTTTTCCCGTCATCACGCTTTAGGAAATAGAGTCATGATGGCCGATGAAGAAAAACTCTCCTCTTGCAATCTGTGGATTCGCCAATCGGTTCTGGGCGAGAAACCTTTTCCAGAAGATTTTTTAAGAGCTGAGGAGACAGTTGTTCTGCTTAATCTCTCTCGTCTAGGTGCACGGATGTACTATCATCCAAAAATGAAAGTCGCGCATTTTCGTCGAAAAAAATTAGCCGATCTTTGGAGACCTACTTTTCTGGCGGGCTATTATCGCTCCCGAACGATGAAAAAATCTCCTTCGGCAGGTTCTGAAGTCTTTTGGCTCCCAACTGTTTTCGTGTTTTTGCATCTAACTCTTTTGTTCTCCCCTTATACCTTCTGGACCATGGCGCGACTTTATCTTATGATCATTGGTTGCGTGAGTATCGGTTTAGGAATGAAGACCAAGAGAGGGATGCTCGCCCCCGTCATTTTATTTTTGCACTATTTTATCGTCTTCTCATATGGCGTAGGTTTTCTTTATGAAAGAATCAGAAGAATTAAGTAGAGATGAATTCGAAAAATTAAAGGATCTGCCTTTTTTTAAAGGCAAGGTTGTTACTGGTTCAATGCATCCTGTGATTAAAGTTGGTGACGGTATTGTCATCGAAGTAGGGAATATGAATATCAAGCGTTTTGATATTATTGTTTTCTATTCCCATGGCAAACTTATCTGCCACTATCTTTGGGCCTATAATCGGGTTTTCATTCCAGTTCTCTTTCAAACTAGAAGTCTCTATGGAGGAAAAGATTTTCCGATAGATGCTTCATCCTATTTTGGAAAAGTTGTCTCGCACCGTCTTAACTGGTGGAGAAAATTCCTAATCCTGGCAAAAAGAAATTAATTTCTTAGACGTTTATGGATTGCCGGATCATATAGGATGTCTCGCACAGAAGAAGTTTTTTTTATAAAAAGCAAATCCATGAAGAAGGACTCTACATTCGTAGGGAATGGGGAGATATGAACTTCGTGGTTAAAACTTAGAGCGAGTTTAAACATGGAGTTCTCAGGTGGAGTATCGACGAAGTTCTCGACTGTCCCCCCTTTTGAAGCCACGTGGTAATGAATGAAATTATCAGAAACAGTAAAATTATCATGTGCGAGATCGATTAGGTGACAGCCATGAAACACAGTTCTTTCCATCATATCTTTAGTAAGTAGGACGTTTATCTTCCTATTTCCAAGAACTTCTTTGATCTTTTCAATTAATCGAAACTGTAAATCTGACTCCCTTTGAACTAGATCAAAAGGATCTTTCCTTTGAGGGAGATAAACATCAACCTCAATCTCCTGATCCAGTGATTTAAGGGGGCGAAGCTTCTTTTCCACACTCTCAACTGAGTCCACATACTGTTCAGCGAGAATTCCAAAAATTAAAACGCGCTTCGCATTTTTAAGCAGAGTTTTTTTAGGTTGAACCATATGCCAGCAAGAAAAATATTGCTGATAGTTTAGAGGAACTAAAGGTGCAAGAGAAGGATGAATGATAAAATGTGTTTTGGCTTTTGGAATGAAGTTATAGTGCTTCAGAAGGAAACTCGCGAAAGTTGCCCTGCCATCTCTTACAAAAAATGTTTTAGCAAAACTAAAAAGATCATTTCTGTAAACATTAAATGTAAAATAAGGATTCAACTCAAAATAATATTCTTGCCCTATAGGATAAAGGTCATGAAAGAATGCAGGCCAAGCCTCTCTTCTGGAGAGACTATAGTTTTTACTTTGAATAAGCGCATTTCCGCTTTCATACTGGGCCTTAATCGTTTCTAACATAACTTGAATAAATCTCCCTATAAAGTGAGTTCAATTTTCGACTATCCGTTAAAAAGGGAATTGGACTAAAAGAAGTTTTTAAAACGGTCTGCTCGAAGAAATCATTGAAATTTTTAAATTTATGCCAAGGACCATGATAGATACTTGTTAGTTTTTTTGAGACTGCGTCTATGCTCAGATCGGCTTCTGCTAATAATGAGAGCTTTTTACGGTCCAGAGAATCTTTTTCATTAAGAATTTTTATTATTTCTGCTTTTACAGCTCTCCGTGAAATAACTTTAGATCTTATTCCAATTCTCACAGGTATGAATCTTGTCGCTTGGGGCATTTCTGTTCGCTCAAAGCCGGCCAGTCCACCCCAATCCGTAAGGACAGAGGGAAGCCCACAACACTGAGCCTCTGCTACACTCATCCCAAAATCCTCATCGTTATGAACTGAAAGATTCATGAGATAATCTGCGCCGTGATAAACAGATTTGAGTTCTGAATTTGGTACTGCTCCCATGAAATGGATTCGGGCCTTAACGTTAGCGGGAAAATTCTCGTAGATCTTATAAATTTTTCTGAAGTATTCACCCTCAGATTCCCATTTACCCACAAAAGGATCAGCAATTTGATCCGGGTTTCCGTAGAGATAAAGATGAACATTCTTGGCTTTAGTTTCCTCGACAGTTTCTGCAAAGACAGTCATTAATGAATGAATTCTTTTTTGACGCGATAGTCTTCCGGTGAAAACTAAAGCAATATCTGAATCACTCAAGTTCCATTCGCTCCTTTGTGGAGACCGAAGATCTTGAAAGAAAGAGAATTCCATTCTGTTGACAGGAAAAGGACACACTTCTGATGTCATGGGTGGCCTGAGGAAGAGATCAATTAGTTTCTTTTGACGGTCAGAAGCTACCAAAAATTTAACTTCAAAATCCTGAAGCAGTACGGCCAGCTTTGACCAAGAGAGATAGTTTAGAGTGAAATCTCCAAAAACATGAAATATAATTTTGGGTTTTTTCTTATTAGCAAAAAGTGAAACAAAGGCTTCAAAAAAGTGGAGTGGGTGCGGTTTGTGATCAAGGATAACAATAGCATCTGGTTCGTACTGAACTATTTCAGCGGCGATAAGTTGAGACTGATAAAGAGTGGTATCTTGTCCCAAGTTGAAGTTGGCCAGCTCGAAGTTCTTATTTCTACTCCAGGCTTCATGGAGATTGAAAACAATCTTCTGGCAGCTCACCCAAGATGACTTCTGAAAGGAGAAAACACACGCTAACTTTTCCATTCCCCATTAAATCAAATGATCAGGGCCTCATGCAACCAGAATTAATCCCGACTAGAACTGTCAATGAGTGGTTGTCTGGTTCTGTAGAAGTGGTCACTGCCCCTCAGTTTAGGTATGATCAACCCATCTTAAAGGAGTCATATGAAATATCTATTCGTCACTTTAGCTCTCTGTACTTCGCTTTCAGCTTTTGCCCAGCAAGGAACATTTTCGGGACAGTTAAGCCCTGAGGATCAAAAATATTATAAAAATGAAAGTGCCACCGGTATGAATCAGTTGGAGCGTATTGATAGTTCGGTCAAAGAAATTAATAAAATTTATAGTGAACTGGCTGCACTCAAAACTGAAGTGGCCGCATTGAAAAAAGAAGTCTCCGAGCTTAAAGGCAAAAAATAACTCATGCATATTTACATTAAAACTTCTGTAAATCATCCCTTCAAAAAAGTTATCGCTGGTTTTAACCGCGAACTTTTTGAAAAACTAAATCCTCCTTGGGCGAAAGCAGATCTTGATCGCTTCGATGGCTGCAAGAAAGGGGATGAAGTTCACCTGAATCTTCATTTAATGGGAACCTCTCAAAAATGGGTCAGCCTCATGACCGAGGAGTATGAGGGGAGTAATGAATGGTATTTTGTAGATGAGGGCAAGGTTTTACCCTGGCCTATAAAAGAGTGGCGACACAAACACAGTGTGATCAAAGTCAGTGAAACAGAATCAGAAATTATCGATGATATCTCTTATTCGGCAGGGGTCTTCTCGGCATTTATTTATCCGGCCCTTTGGGCGACATTCATGATTCGCCCAAAGAGATACCGTCAATTTTTTAAAGGACAAGCATGAAGTCTTTATACTTTTTAGTCGCTCTCAGCTTTTCGATCTCTGGATTTGCTCAAACCATACTTTTTTTGGGTGATTCACTGACTGAGGGATATCAGCTTTCAAAGGAAGAGGCCTTTCCTTCATTGATTGAAACAGAACTAAAAAAAAACAAGCCTGAGATCAAAGTTTTAAACGGTGGAGTGAGTGGTGCTACCACGGCTTCTGGACTCAAACGTCTGGACTGGTATTTAAAAGCTAAGCCTGAGTTCATGGTGCTGGCCCTTGGGGCGAATGATGGTTTGAGAGGGCTCAAGATTGAGAACACGGAAAAAAATCTTGTCTTAGTTATTGAGAAAGCTCAGGAAAGAAAGATTACGGTTGTTCTGGCCGGAATGAAAATGCCAACCAATTATGGCGAACCGTATCGTTCACAATTTGAAAATATGTATCCTCGTCTTGCCAAAAAATTTAATTTAAAATTAGTGCCTTTTATTCTTGAAGGAGTTGGGGGAAATCCCAAACTCAATCTGGCCGATGGCATTCACCCGAATTCAGAAGGGCACAAGATCATGGCCAAAACTATTCTTAAAGTTTTGGAACCCCTCTTATGATGAACGTAAGCAATCTCAAAAAGTCATATGGGGAAGGATCCTCTTTGGTTGAAGTCCTAAAGGGGATCAATCTAGAAATCAAAAAAGGAGAGACCGTCGCTCTTCTGGGAAAATCTGGTTCTGGTAAGTCGACTTTGCTCTCACTTCTTTCTGGTCTAGATACGCCTGACTCCGGCGAGATTCTAATGGATGGAAAAAATATTTCTTTTCTCACAGAAAAAGAACTTACAAGTTTCCGTGCTCAGAATATGGGAATTGTTTTTCAACAGTTCCATTTGGTTTCAACTCTTTCTGCTCTCGAAAACGTCCTCCTTCCACTGGAACTTTTAAAAAGACCAGGAGCTATGGAGCGGGCAACTTTACTTTTAGATCAGGTAGGGCTTAGTTCCCGTAAAGAGCATCTGCCCTCACAACTAAGTGGAGGAGAGAGCCAGCGCGTGGCGATCGCTCGTGCCATGGCCATTTCGCCTAAGATTCTTTTTGCGGATGAACCTAGTGGAAACCTAGATGAAGAAACTGGCGAACACGTCATGGATCTTTTGTTTAAGATGGTTAAAGAAAGTGAAACAACGATGGTTCTGGTGACTCATGATAGAGATCTTGCCAAAAAATGCTCGCGGGTGATTCACCTTGAGCATGGTGGCATAGTGTGATTTCAAGTTTTTTTCTTTCACGTGAAATAAAACGCTACCCCTTTTTCTTTCTCCTCCTTCTGGTTACTTTGACTCTGGGTACTTTGGGTCTGTTAGGGATCGGACTCGTCTCTGAACAGGTTCAGACCAAACTTAAATCAAACGCTAAAGAAATACTAACCTCCGATCTGGTGGTCTCGGCCCGTCGTGATCTGAATGACGGCGAAAAAGAAAAACTACAAAGTGTTGTAGATAAAATTTCCCATGAGCATTACCTAGTGGTGGATATTTATTCGATGGTGACTCATCTTCGCTCGGGTGAAACCCGTTTGGTTGAACTTCGAGGAGTTGAGCAGAATTTTCCTTTTTATGGGAAACTCACGACAGCGACAGGAATTTTTTCGCAAAAAGAACTTTTTGTTTCTAAGGATCTTTCTGAACTCTGGCAGATTAAAACCAGTGACGTGATGAGATTAGGGGATCTGACCCTCTCCGTTTCTGGAGTAGTCACGGATGATTCGTCTCAGGGTCTTCGTGGTTTTTCTCTGGCCCCTCGTTTATACATTCCACTCTCTGATCTTCAAAAAACAAATCTCTTAAAGCCCGGATCGACAGGCGGATACGCTTATCATTACCGCTTTCCGAAGTTAAATGATGAGGAAGTTAAGAAAGTTAAAGATCTCATTACTGAACTCCTTACCGATCCCGCTATACGTGTCACTCTGCCTGAGCAGAGTAGTGAGCAAACTGGTCGTACTTTGGGCTACCTCACTGACTTCATGGCGCTGGCCGCTTTGATTGGACTTATTCTTTCACTGGTTGGTATTTTTTATCTCTATCAGTCACATCTTTTAGCGCGTCTGAAAGATTTATGCCTCCTTTATCTCCACGGGCTCTCCAAGGGTTCCATTATCATTAGGATCATTCAGCAATTCTCACTGGTCTTTTTTGTTGCCTTTGCTCTTCAGTACCTGTCCCTGTCTTTTTTCTACCAAAAACTTGTGCCTTTTCTCTCGACCACTGTTGGTCTTGATATGCCCAAAGAGATTAGTTTTAAGCAAATTCTCTCGCAGTTTCCTTTTCTCTACGGGCTCTCGCTTTCGATTCTGGTTCCGTTACTCATGGGACTTTTGAGAACGCCGATGGGTCTACAGCTCAAATCACAAAAAATTTCACTCGCACGTTTTCGCTTCTATGATTTTATTCCGTTCATGCTCCTGCTTTTGGGCTATTCATGTTATTTAAGTCATTCATTCTATACAGGGTCACTCTTTTTCGGAGCTCTTTGTATCGTTTTTCTTTTTTCGATGATCACTGTAAAACTCATGCAATGGATCTTGAAAAAGTTTATCGCCGGTCGAGGACTACGAATTCCCACGATTGAATACGGGATCGCTCTCAGGAACCTCACTCGCTCAGGACATAAACTGACCTTAAGTTTTCTCTCTCTGACTTTGGGAGCAACTCTCATCTCACTCATCCTCCAACTAGATCGCATGATTCAGAAAGAGTTTATTTTAGATGAAAATAAGCCGAGCCTCTTTGTGTTTGATATCCAGGAAGAACAGCTGAGTCCCTTACTTGAATTCACTAAAAGCCGAGGTCTGAAGCTTGACGGCATCACCCCGATGATTCGGGCCCGTCTGGAAGATGTGAATGGAAAGGCATTTAAACGCGCGACCGGTGATACGGGAACTCTGCGCACCCGTGAGGATGAAAACGAATCCCGCTTCCGTAACCGCGGCATCAACCTCACGTACCGCCAGCATCTGATTCCCTCAGAGACGCTTGTGGAAGGAAAACTCTTTCCAGAAAAAATTGCAGGAGAGACCCTCGATCGGCCGGCCTACTTATCGCTTGAAAAAAGATTTGCTCAGAGACTCGGTTTAAAAATTAACGATAAAGTGACACTTGATATTCAGGGTGTTCCGGTAGAAGGCGTTGTCTGGAATTTTCGGGAAGTTAAGTGGACCAGCTTTTATCCCAATTTTTTTGTTAACGTTGAACCGGGATTTATCGATCAGGCACCGAAAACTTATCTGGCCGTTCTTCCGGTTACTACTCGCGAGAATAAACTCAGTTTTGAACGGGATGCCGTAAAAGAGTTCAATAATATTTCCTTTATCGATATCGAAGAGCTTGCGGCAAAGCTCTCAGATCTTTTCACTCGTTCACGCATGGCGATCGAAATAATCTCTTGGTTAAGTCTAGGTGTGGGACTTGTCATTCTTTACGGACTTTCTCATGATCAGGTTTATCGACGTATGTATGATCTGGCACTGATGAAAAGCATGGGATTTTCATCAGGCTCATTGATTCAACACCTTCTTTTGGAATTTGGTACGCTCTTTTTTGTAGCGATGGTGGCGGGTTTCACTCTTGGATGGGGAATGGCCCTCATTATTGGACGAGAAATTTTTAAAATTTCCTGGAGCATTGACTGGGGACGCATGTTTGGTCCAGGGCTGTTCTTAACCGTTCTTTGTTTGGCCACCATTCTCGTTTCTGCATGGAAGGTCACTCGCGCTCAACCACGAGAGCTTTTGTCGGACACTTGAGAAATAGATGACTCGATGATTCAATCGGAGTTTTTTTCTTCCCAACTGTTGCGATAATTACTAAAATTCTCCTTATGTTTGGATTTGATGAAGCATCACTAATAGCGTTTTTTGCAAAGTACGCCTACGACCCGATGGCCGTTTACGGCTTCGTTGTTTGTTTCATGGTGGCCAGTGCTTTTGGTCTGCCAATTCCTGAAGAATTAACTCTCGTGAGTGCGGGTCTAGTTGCCAACATGGCCAAACACCCTGATCTTTATCCTCCTCCTTATCCAGGGGCCAAGGGTGTAGATACAGTCACCCTTTGTATTGTTTGTTTTTTTGCGGTTCTGTTTTCGGATCTGCTGATCTTCCTGATCGGAAAGTACTTCGGTGCTCGCATCATCAAGATGAAATTTTTTCAGAAACGTGTAGCAGGCGAAGGCTTTGATAAAATCAATCTTTGGTTTCAAAAATACGGCGGATGGGCATGTGGGATTTTTCGTTTCACTCCAGGTCTGCGTTTTCCGGGACACTTAAGCTGCGGCTTCTTGGGAATTTCGGTTTGGAAGTTTCTTGCTATTGATGTGATCGCCGCGGGGTTTTCAGTTCCTACTCAGGTTTATTTTGTTTCAAATTACGGTCAGGATATTCTTCTCAAGATTAAAGAGTTCAAGATTATTCTAGGCTTTGTCATCCTTGGCCTTATCATCTTCTGGATCGGTCGTAAGATCTATCAAAGAAGCGTGCGTAAAAAAGCCATCTAACTAAAAAGTGTGCAGGCCTCTTCAAGTTTTAGCGCCAGTTCTTTCCGGAATTGGGACAGATCTTGGTACTTAAATGAAATTGTTTTGCTGAGTCTGAGACCTGGATCCTTAAATTCGGGATAATCCCAGCTGATCTCTGAGCCAATCATCAGATGCCCATGCTCGGGTGTTAATTCCTGAACTAGTGCTGTGAGAGAATAACGAACACTCGGTTTTTGATCCCGAGGGACACGTTTGGCAAGCTCAGTGATTCCCGCTCTCGCATCCTTTATGGTTGTTTTAAAAGCATTGCCCATATTGGACTCAAAGCTGCGAGCACCCCAGAGGTGACCCGCCAGTTCGCTGGTCTTAAGATTCTGATTTTCTGAGGTCTCGAGATAGCGGTAATAAAAGTTATCCATGGTCTCAAAGAGATAGTGGAGGAGTTTAGATTCATCGCCCATAGATTGTCTTACTTTTGTCTGCCAATCCTGAATCTGTTTTTGGTTGTCCTGCATAGTCAGTCCTCGTTACAATAGCTCATGAAATGTGTGATGCCTCGTCGTGACTTTCTCATTGTAGAAGACTTTTTCACAAGCGAGCAAGCTGCTTCGTATCTCTCCCTTGTTCTTAAGAAAGGTGAGGATCCGGTGAGAGGCTTTCACCACCCAGATGTCAAGCCCAATCGTTTTCATAAGGCACCAAAGTACCCGGTCAAAAAATATATGTGTATGGGCCTCTATTGGAATCCATTGGATTATAAATACTATCCCTTGATTCCTGATACTCGTGTTAAGCCTTTTCCAATTCCGGAAATGTTGAAAAACGAAGTTAAAGCGGCGCTTGAAACTTATTTTGAATGGAGCGACTTCTCACCAGAAGGCGTTCTAGTGAATTTTTATACTAAAGATTCCTCTATGGGACTTCATGTCGATAAAGATGAAGAGGACCAGCTATCTCCAGTCGTAGGGTTGAGTTTTGGTTCCACCTGTCGTTTTTTTTTCGAGGACGAAGAAGGAGAGATGCAGGATATAAAAATTCCCGGGAACTCACTCTATATATTCGGTCGCAGTGCCAGACTCATGCGGCATGGACTAGGTTCACTTTATAGTGATACTTTAAGTCCCGGATCCGAAGCTTTTTTGTCTTCAAAAGAAAGGCTCAACTTAACGATCAGACAAGTTTATCCAAATATCTAAAGGGGTTTTATGCGTTCACTTCTATTCTGTCTTTTTTTAGTTTCCACATCCGTTTTTGCACGTGACTTTTCTGCAGTAAAAGAAAAAGCTATCGACGGTAAGGAATTTAATTTCGCTGCACTTAAAGGAAAAGTTGTTCTTGTCACAAACATTGCTTCTCAATGTGGTTACACTCCTCAATTGGAAAAACTAGAAAAACTGAGCCGTAACTACAAAGGACAAAATCTTGTTGTACTTGGCGTTCCGACTAATGACTTCGGAGGACAAACTCCGGAAGATGACAAAAGTATGGCGGAATTCTGTAAGAAAAATTACGACGTTACTTTTCCTCTCCTTAATAAAAAAACCGTTCAGGGTGCTGAAAAACGCGATCTTTACAAATACCTCACTGACGAATCGGCTAAAGAATTTCAGGGGAAAATTGGTTGGAACTTTGAAAAGTTTCTGATCAATAAGGAAGGAAAGGTTGTGGCGAAGTTTGGATCAAACGTTGATCCTCTCGACGCTGATTTGAAAAAACAAATCGACGCTCTTTTAAAATAATGAAAACTACCATCATCGGTGCTGGCGGAGGGGGGATTGCCTCCGCACTGTTAGCGAAGCTTAGGGGTGAACAAGTCACCCTGCTTGAAGCTCATTCTAAAATTGGCGGCTGTGCCTCTTATTTTGGTCGTGGTCAGTTTGCCTTTGATGCTGGAGCAACAACTCTAAGTGGTCTGGCCTCTCACCAGCCACTTGGTAAATTATTTGAGATGATAGGCCATCGACCATCCATTCGTTCTATTGATCCGGGGATTGTTTTTCATTTTTCCAATGGTCAGAAACTTTCTTATTACCAAAATGTGGAAAAATTCCAGCAAGAGTTAGCGAGAGTTTTTCCTGGACTTAATCACAGGCCCTTTTGGAACAAAGTACGCGAAGTAAGTGAGAAGGCCTGGCATTTGCTCAATGATATTGAGAATCCCACTGATATTTTAAAACATCCAAGCTACATTACTTTGGGCCAGCATCTTTTAGTTTCAACCGAAATGATGCTAAAAAAATATGGTCTTGATACTCCTCTATACCGGGAGTTCATCGACGGTATACTTTTGATTTCTGCTCAGGAAAAGTGCCCCCACATTCCTTTTCTGGTCGGAACGATGGCTTTGTCTTATCCGGCAGAAACCTTTGCTCCGCTTGGGGGAATGAAGGGATTGATGATGTTTTTTGAAAAACTCATGGCCGACTCGGGAATTTTGCTTCAGAAAAGATCGTCAGTCGTGTCGGTAAAAGAGCATGAACTAAAACTAAAAAATGGCTTGGTCGAAAATGCCGACAGGATGATTTTTAATCTTCCTTTATGGAACCTTGCAGACCTCCTTCCTGATGAAAAAAATAAAAACGATGCAAAAAAACGTCCGGAGTCCTGGGGCGCCTTCACAATTTATCTCGGAACAAAAAGCCTTGAGCGTGATCCTTATCACCAGGTTCATCTTCACCATCCCTTAGTGGATAATTATTTTGTTTCCTTTTCCTTAATTGATGACCCTGATCGTGCTCCCGAAGGATGGCAAAGTGTCACCATCTCCACTCATGTAAAAGTCGAAGACTGGTATGAACTAACTGATGAAGAGTATGAGAAAAAGAAAAAAACTTATGAACAGGTGATCCTGAGAGATTTTTTGGATCGCTTTGGGATCAATGAAACTAATTTTGTAACTTCAGGAACTCCTCAAACCTTTGAGCATTATGTCGGAAGAGCGAAAGGTCAGGTCGGTGGTTTGCCTTTTCTCTACGGGATGAATCCATTACCTTTTATGCAGATCCGGAATTTAGGCGAGGATATTTATCGGGTGGGTGATACCATATTTCCTGGGCAAGGACTTTGTGGAGTCGTCGCAGGAGCTCTTCGCTTACATTCCCACCTACTCAATTCCCGAAACCGCCCGTAATTCATCCCAAGAGCTGATTTTTGAAAGCATGCTTTCGAGAAATAGATCTTTCTCTGGAAGAGAGGAGATATTCACGTTAGCTGAAAGATTTGTTAGACGAGTAAAGAGAGTTTTGATGGCGTCTTTTTTTGGAATGGCTTTTACGCCGTATCCTTGAGTCGATGAGTTCGATCCCCAGAACCGAATCACTTCTTCTCCATTAACCGTATCAACGCCTAAGAAAATAACCGTGTGGCCTTTTTCTAATTTTCCAACCTGATCATTCCAGTAAATTTTCAAAAAATCGCCAGGGAGAGCATCATCGATATTATCGAAATTAAAACCTATACCAGTTTCATGAATTAATTTAGCTGTCCCTGGACCGTTGGAGTTCCATCGTCCCCAGATTCTTATCCCATCATTTTCCATGTTGGGTTTTAGTCTTTCTAATACTTCCAGCTCCGGAACAGTGGGTAGTGTTGCCCAGTATTTCTGAAGAACTTTATAAAAGATGAGATAAGTCGCCGTAGTACAGTAGCTGGGAATCGCAATTTTTGGATCTAAAGATAGCAGGGTTGGAGCGCCATTGTTCATCTGCCAAGAGAAAGCTGCACCCATGCGGCGTGGGGGAGTGGCCGTGAGTTCATATCCACCGCGAGCAGGCATCTCCCCCACGGATTCAAGAACCCATGATTGGATCTGGTCTAGGTCCTGAGCCTTGAGGTTAAAACTCAAAAGCAGGGTCATCATTAATAAATATTTCATCTCAATACCATCCTTGGTAGGTCTCTAGATAAAGTTTAAACAAACTGCCCCGACTAAGAAAGAACTTTTATATCGATAGGCCGGCTAAATTTAAAATTCAAATCTCTTTGAGGAAAGGCCATTTCAATTTTATGCTGACGAAACTTTTCATCTACTTGAAATCTTATCCGGCTTCGTACTTCTGGAAGCGAAGAGATCTTGCCTAGGTCACAAAAGAAGATAAGGGAAAATTGAAGATTGTTATCACCGAAATCCTGGAATAATACCATCGCTTTTGGAACGCTTTCGATGTCGGGGTCATTATTCATAATCTCAAGACAAGTTTTTTCCAATAGCTTAACGTCACTGCCATAGGCGACACCAAAATTAACCGTGTTTCTCAAAATCGATGTGTCGTAAGACCAGTTCATGACACTCTTTTCGAGAAAGAAACTGTTCGGAACGATAAAGATTTTGTTATCTGGATTTTTAATTTTGGTACTGCGAGTTCCAATGGAAGTAATAACTCCAGTTGTGCCATCAACATCGACTGTATCACCAACACGAACAGGCTGCTCCACAAGCATGATGATGCCAGAAATAAAGTTGTTCACAATATTTTGCGAACCAAAACCTACTCCAATAGCGAGGGCACCACCCACGACTGTAAAGACTGTGAGAGGAATTCCTGCCACTGTCAGAGATAGGCAGACAAAACCCGCTAGGGCAGCGTAGAAAGTGAATGTCTGGTAAGTGACCTGGACATTTTTCTCTTCCACAAACTTGGTAATAATTCTTTTATTGATGATCTTGACGGTAAGTTTTGAGAGGCGAGTAGCAAATAATAAAAGAGTTATGGCGACGGTCACGTTACCTAAACTGAGCTTAACTCCGCCCAGAGTGAACAGCCTGTGTTTCCACAAATGTCCTAGTGCAGCTAAAAATTCGTGATAACCCTCTGACATGGAGACTCCTCTCTAAAAAATCCAAGCAGTAATCTGTCATGGTCGGACAATTTCGTAAAGAATTTACGCATGGCAAATCGTTTACGTTAGCTTTGCTTGGGTCTATCATTATTAAGCTATTAAGTACTAAAAAGGATTTTTATGCGTCTGATCGACTTTATCAATGCCGGTGGTTCTATTACATGGATTCTTGTGGCCATGAATGTAGTTGGACTTTCGATGATTATTTGGCGCTTTTTAATCATCCGCGGATTTAAAAACCGTGTTGATTCCGTTGCCCGAACTGTAGCCGATGAAGTCGCTGCTCAACTTGAAACTAAAGCTCTTCTCGGGCATCTTGAATTAGTTAAAGATGCCGTTTCTCGCCGAGTACATGAACTCGAAGTTGGTATGACGTCGATTAAAGTTATTGCCACAACAGCACCGCTGCTTGGACTTCTTGGAACCGTGATCGGTATCTATGAAGCCTTCCAAGTTATCTCGGCCACTGGTCTTCAGGATCCAGGCCAGTTTGCTTCAGGAATTTCCTACGCACTCATCACCACGATCGTTGGTTTGATTGTGGCGATTCCTCATTACATCGCTCACAACTATTTATCTGGCGAGTTAGATGCTCTTGAGATCATTGTTGAAAAGCACATCACGCCGATGCTCAGAGGGAAATAAGTCATGGCACGTAGAAATCGTCGGGAAGCTATTGCCATGGATCTCACACCATTAATCGATGTTGTGTTTCTTCTTTTGATCTTTTTTCTGGTAACTTCTCAGTTTAAAAAAAATGAACTTGCTCTTCTCATGAAGCTTCCTAAGTCAGAGCAGGGTGCAGGGTCTGAGAAAAAAGTCGACCAGTTAGTCATTGAACTCAATGATGAACAAATTGCTGTTAATGGAACTAAAACTTCTCTTGAAGAGCTTCCGGGATTCTTTGCGAAAGCTAATAAAGAAGCTTTGGTAAATCTTCGGGTTGACGGCGATGTTAAGTACAATCGCCTCGTAAAGATATTAGATCTTCTTCAACAAAACAAACTTGAAAATATTTCCTTAATCACCGACAAAGAGAATAAATAATATGTCTCATTTTACATTTCCTAAAAATGGATCCTCTGCTGAAACTGTCCTAGGTACGATGAAAAATTACAAAAGTGATGACGTGGACTGGAAAAACGGAAAGGTATTCAGCCTTGTTTATCCTGTGAGCGATGATCATCATGATTTTGTTAAAAACGCTCACAACATGTTCATGTCTGAAAATGCCCTGAACCCTATAGCGTTTAAATCTCTTCGTCGTTTTGAACATGAAACTGTTCGCATGTGTGCCGAACTGTTTCATGGAGATAGAAATACAGTGGGAGTTGTAACTTCCGGTGGAACTGAATCACTGCTCATGATGATTAAAACTTATCGTGATCGCGCACGTAAAACCAAACCTTGGATTCTGAAGCCTGAAATCATCATGCCGGAGAGTGCTCACTCGGCGATCGATAAGGGTGGTGCTTATTTTGATGTGAAGATTCGTCACGCGCCGGTTGGTGCTGACTTCAGGGTCGATGTTAAGGCCGTGAAGAAAATGATCAATCGAAATACCATTCTCATTATTGGTTCGGCCCCTCAATACCCTCAGGGTGTGGTTGATCCTATCTCTCAGTTAGGGGAGCTTGCGCTTAAGCACGGACTTCCTTTGCATGTTGATGCTTGCATTGGTGGCTTCATTCTTCCCTTCATGGAAAAACTTGGTCATCCAGTTCCGGCCTTTGATTTTAGAATTCCAGGTGTCACTTCTCTGTCTGCTGATATTCATAAGTATGGTTACGCTGCAAAAGGGGCTTCGCTGCTTCTTTACCGCTCGATGAATATAATGAAGCATCAGTTTTTTGTTTTCACTGACTGGAAGGGCGGAGGCATTTATGCTTCTCCCTCATTCCCAGGCACTAGACCTGGTGGTCCCATTGCTGCTGCATGGGGCACGATCATGAAGCTTGGTGAAGACGGGTATCTCGAACTCACTAAAAAGATTGTTGAAACACGTGACTACTTTTTAAAAGAAATTGCGAAGATGCCGGATCTTAAAATTCTGGTTCATCCTGATTCAACACTCATTGCTTTTACGACCGTAGATCCAAAAGTTTCGATTTATGCCGTGGCAGATCAACTTCAGATGAAGGGCTGGTCAACTGACCGTCAACAATATCCTGAATCAATGCATGTTACTCTCTCTCCTGTGCATGCCGATCATATAAAAGAATATCTTCTGGATTTGAAGGATGCTGTCGAGGTTGTGAAGCATCACCCAGAGCTCAATATGACAGGGCAAGCCGCGATGTATGGAATGATGGCGAAAATCCCTTTCCGTGGCATGATCAAGAGTTCAGTTCTGGCGATTATGGAAAAGATGTACGGGCCAGACGCGCTCATGCCGGATGATAAGTCAGGTGAAGTAGAAAACTGGGGAGATTTTGTCGAAAAAGTCGGATCCAATGCTCTGGAAGTAAAACGTCACGTTGATGATGTTTGGGGCAAAGTGAAAGAGACGCTAAAACCCAAGTTTTAGCGTCTCCAAAAAACTATTTTTTTACTTTAGTAAGTTCAACATCTAACCACCCATTAGCACCACAAAAGCTACGGCATTTGTTGTTAGTTGCAATACTCATTTTCTTTCCGGCCTGAGATAGAGTCGCAGTCAGCTCACAAGTCGCTGGCTCAATTTCGCCTGTTTCAGAGTTATATTCCTCTGTCGCTACTTTAGAAACGAGAGCATTACCAACCAAAGTCGCTGAACCTTCGAATTCACAAGAATGAAAGTTTGATCCAATAGTTGTGATGTGAAGAGAGAAAGCTTCTCCATCGGCAATCACTTCAGCATCATCAGATACATTAACAACACAAACTTGTTCTTTCTTGATCCATTTTCCACCCTCAGCTTTACATTTTTTAGCGGTGTTGTTGTACATCGCCATTACTTGATGTTTTTGAGTGTACTTACCTACAGGCGTTGCTGCGAAAGATGAAAGAGAAAAAAGCACAGAGATTGAGAGTACGATAATTTTCATGAGGGGCTCCTACTTAGTTAAGGAGTTCATATCATTTCGGTGGTTTTAATGTTGAGGTCGTGAATATTTTTCTTAGGTTTTTTTTCCCAAATAGACAAAAATCTCAGAAGCCGTCCCTTCGAAGATTATCTTATCTTTTTGATTGTTGAGATCTTTTAGATAGAGGGGATTATAATAATGCTTTAGCAGGAGGTTTATCCATTCTTCATGATCCTCAAATAAAAAGCCTCGATCAAAGGCTCTTTGAATTCCCAGAGCAATTCCACTAGTCACCTCTTTACTTAAGCGGGCCTTAATTCTTTCAAGCCCTCCTAGAAAAAACTCCATGTGCGAATCAAGAACATAATCCTGGAAAATATTCCGGGCCTGTTCCTCATCTGTAACCCTAAGTAAAATGAGAGGTGAGTTTCTCATCGTCGCAAAATGGCGTTTAGGCAGTGTTCTTTTTCCAATCATCTGACTTTCGTCTTCCACCAGTATTTTCTTGCTCTGTAGTTTCATGAGGCCCAGAGCGAATTCATTTTCAAACCTAATCTGAGAGGGCTGCTCTCCTTGTGATCCAAACGCTGATCCTCGGTGATTGGCCATCTTTTCTAAATCAAGACTATTTTTTACTGAAGATAGCAACCGCGTTTTCCCTGAACCGGTAACTCCACCCAGCCTTAGAAAATCTCCCGTAGGACCTTCTTCCAGATAGGATAAGAAAAATTGTCTTAATCTTTTATAACCACCTTTGATTGGTGAGCGCTGTATCCCTTTTTCTGCTAACCACTGACAGCTTATTTGCGAACGTAGTCCGCCTCGAAAACAAAAGACTTGTGCCTGAGGAAACTCATAAATGAGTTTTTCCCAGTTCTGGACCCTTTGCTCTTTGACCGAACCATTCACAAGTTTGTGACCCAATATGATGGCGGCTTCCTGGCCCTTTTCTTTATAGCAAGTTCCAATCAGAGCACGTTCATCATCATTAAGGATGGGGAGATTAACTGAACCTGGAATTGATCCTGTCATGAATTCAACAGGGGCCCTGACATCGATAAGAGGAGTTTTGTTTAGGAAAATATTTCTTAGTTCAGGATCATTCCATGCAGACATAAGTGTCCGATGCCGGTTGAACTCTGCCTACAACGCTCGTTCCAGGAAAATAGGCGGTCAATTTGTTTACAATTTTTTCCGCAAAAGAAGGTTCCACGGAGAGTAAAAGACCACCACTGGTCTGCGGATCAAAGGTGATAAGTTTTTCGAAATCAGAAATACTATCTGAGAACTTTATTTTATTACGGGTGTATTCTTCATTACTTCGATGGGCCTTGGTCAAGTGACCCTGTTCGAGGCAAGACAATGCCATCTTAAAAACCGGAATTCGGGCCATGCTAAAATTCAACGTGACTTTTGAGGCCAGCGCCATCTGATAAGAATGTCCCAAAAGTCCAAAGCCTGTGATGTCGGTTGCACCATGAATATGGCCGAGTTCTTCTGAGGCTAAAAAATCAATAATGTTATTTAATCTCTTCATCGAATCTCTCGCTTCCAGAGAATCCAATTCTGATAGAGTTTCTTTTTTTATGCCAGCGCAGATCGTTCCAGTTCCCAAAGGCTTGGTAAGAATAAGAATATCTCCTGATCTGGCGCCTTGATTTGTCCAAACAGCTTCAGGGTGAACAGTTCCAGTCACAGATAAACCGAATTTCAACGTATCATCGTCTATGGAGTGACCCCCAACCAGAGAGGCACCAGAAAGAGCGATGACATCGCAGGCCCCTTGTAAAACTTCCTGAATGATTTTTGGTTCCATTGTTGCCAGAGGAGCAGCGAGAATCGCCATACAAGTTTTTGGTCGACCACCCATCGCATAGACATCACTAAGAGCATTGGCGGCAGCGATGGCCCCAAATTCAGTGGGTGAATCAACTATCGGAGTAAAAAAATCCAGTGTTTGAACTAGCGAGACGCTCTCAGTAATATTATAAATTGCGGCATCATCAAACTGACTTCCATCTATTGAAAGGCCATCGATTTTTGGAGGAAAATTGAGGCCATCTAAAATTTCTCGCAAGATAGTGGCGGGAACTTTAGCGGCGCAGCCGCCTTTTTTTACTGTCTGAGTAAGTTTAATCATAGGCAGATCTTAGCTAGTGTAGAGTTTACAGGCCAGAATTTCATTTTGTGTCCATTGCGGTAAGTTCAATGCATGAAAACATTTTTTATCCTTCTCCCGCTAAGTTTCATGACTTTAACTACGGCCAGAGCCGAGGGACCCGAACTTATCTGTTCACTTCTTAACGTAAAACGCGTAATAGCGATCGCCATTTCTCACTCAAGTTTTGATAAAAATAGACACTGTAGTGTCTCATGTATGCTGACTCTGAAATGTGGTGCTGTAGAGGCCATGAGCATGGGTGTGCTTAAAGAAATTCAAGACATGTTTGGCCCAGGACAAGCGGATATGGCGGATCTCGCTGCCGATGCCATGGGGGTTGACCTCGCTTTCCAGCGAAGGGCTCGTTCAGATATCAAGTGCTTAGAGCAGTGTGATTTGTACTATTATCAATAAGACCCTGTCTTTTTTACCCTGAGTCTATCTGTGAATAATGCTGTGCTATATCTTTCGGTATATGCAATTTCTCTCACTTCTCTCTTTATTCTTTGTCTCGTTCACTTATGCCGCTGATGGCGTAAGTTTACGTAACGACCGTGAAGGCGAAAGTGTTTATGCTCTCAAGTCTGTTACTAGATCCATCACGACCTTACTGAAAACTGTCTCTGCTGCTGAAATCAAAGCAGCTTTGAAAGCGGGAATGAAAGATACTCCGGAAGCCAAACTCTGTTCATTTGATCTCAATACTAAAATCCAAAAGGCCCTGCCAGCATCAGCTGACTATAAAGCTGTCGTTCATTACCTTCGCTCACAAAATGAAATTGATGATTCGATTGCGCGCATTTTGATCCGTGCTCATGAAGCCCATACAATGAAGTTTCCTGAGCAGGAAGAAAATCATGCTTACTGGTTACCGAAAGACGAAGCCAAAGTGACGGATATGTCTCTGGCCTTAGAATCTTTTGAGAAAAAGTTTTTAGCAGTTTCGTGTTTTGATGAAGCCTACAAGTCTCTTCATAACGAGTTCATGAAAGTTGATAAGAAAGTTAAAGATCATCATATTGAAGCCATCTTCCATAAAGCTTTAGTTGAAAATAAAATTTCGCAGAAACTTTTTGAGCGCCTTGAGCGTGCTCGTCTTTCAGAAGTTCAGAAATGGACGCTCTCTCTTAAAGATTACGTTAAAAAAATCCGTAGCCTTAGAAATCAATATCCTCTACGTGATGTTAACGAAAAGAGTAAGTTTGTAACTGAAGAAGTGAAGAAGATAAACTTAAGTCGTCGTCAAAAACTACTTGAAAACTATTCTGATCTTCAAATCGTTGTGATGGCCAACGTAATTAAGAAACTTCGTACCCGTCTGGATTCAGACCGCATGGAAATTCTGGTTTACGCCCCTGAAGATGGTACAACTGAAGTTATTCCTTTAAATCCAATGGATCGTTTTTGTTTCTGTGTCGTTAAACTCAGAGATGAGATGGCCCAGTTGCGTTTGAATACTTATTTTAATGGTCGCAGCCCGGACTATGTTGATCTTGTGACAGCTGCCTTCGAAATTGGTCTGATTCCGGCTTCAGAGCTTGATACAGTCGGTAATATGGAAGAGATCTGGAATCCTAAAAAGACATTCTGGGATAAGGCGAAGGTTTGGATCACGACCATTGGTTCTGTGGCCTCTATTGTTGTCCCGCCTCCTTATGGATTTATTCCGGCCTTGGCGATGGTAGTGATTCAAGCGACATCAACTGATACGGATCCTGCGGCTTCTGATCCAACGAGATTATTTAAATGCAAAAATTAATACTAGCAACACTTCTATTCAGTTCTTTTGCTCATGCTCTGGAAGTAGAACATAAAGCTGTTGTCCGCGTAGAAAGCGGCAAGGCCCGTATTGAAACTGTTACTTTGACGGATCTGGTTTCTGATAGGGCCTTTGATGGCGAGCACTTCATGGTAGTTAAAGGGAAGGGGAAGTGTTCGATCATCCCTCCTCAGAAACAAGACGAGAAAGAAAAAGAAGTGTGTGTGGATGAGCCGGTAAGTTTTGATGCTGATGAAGCTACATTACTCCGCGCCAGTACGACTTACTATCATCTTACAAAAGCTCGTGATTATTTCCAAAACCATTTAAAGTCTGATTACGTTAAGTCGATGGAAAAAGTGGTGATTCGTATTGAGCACCAAAACCAATTCTCAGAATTGGGTCACTTTGCTAATAATAATCTTGAGCCTCAGTTTAATAATGCCCTGACTGTTCCTGCTGGAAAAGGTCTGGCGTCTCGAAACGTGACTCCGTGGGGACTTGAAATTTGGTTCCGTCCGGTTAAACGCGTAAACCTGAATGACCTGCAAGTGAATAACCTTCAGGCGAAGGAATTTAAAGCTCTTTTAAGCGGATTTAGAAATCAGATCCATATGCAGTCACTCAGTCGTTTTCTTTCAAGCTCTGTTACTTTTTTAACCCAGGCTTCTTCTGGTGCTTCAAGTCCTTTTAGTCTGGATAGTCTGATCCGTACGGCAGGTTCAAGTTTAGTGATGGAAGCCGGATATATCTTTATAGATCCGATTACGAAAGCAACTTCACGTCAGTGGTACTGGCTTGATACAGCAATGATCCCGGAAATTATTTATCATGAGTACGCTCACGCGGCTTTGTCTGATTATCTGGTTCTTTCTCACTCAACAGCAATCATCGAAGGGATGGCGGATTTTTTTGCGGGTCAAATAGCAAAGTCTCCAACTCTTGCGAAAAAAATTAAAAAGTATAATACCTTCAATGGTAAAAACGCTAAACGTAAGCAAGATTATCAGATCGAGTTTGAGTTAGGTGAATATGCCAATACTGATTTCGTTTTTGGTCTACTCTGGGAAATGAAAAACATTCTGGGAGAAGAAAAAGGCGAGAGTTTTATGTTCGATCTCAGAAAGAATCTCAATACCAATTCATCAATTAGAAATGGTTTAGTTGAGGGTTTCATCAAGACTTGTAAAGAAGAATGCTCAGATCCCTTCAATGACAGAATTCGTATACTTAAGGCACTCAACCTTCGTGGAATATGAAGTTCAGTGTCAACTTGTCACCGTGTCCTCTGTAAGATAGTGAAAAATATTTACACGTGCATTTAATACCTTGTTGTTTTGTACGCTCTTGGGTTATTCCCTCCGACGCGTGCAATTAATTATTTTATTAACAACCAAGGAGAACTTCTATGTTCAAAAAATTACTCTCTATAGTGATGATTGTTTCAATCTTCACTGTTCAAGCAAATGCTGCAACTAACTCAGGCCTTAAGGCTGCTTTTGACGAACTTAATTACAGCCTTTCAGTTGAATGGGACCAAAAAGACCAAGATTTTTACAAAAATCAAATGTCTGCTTTCACAGCTACAGTTCGTGACCTTCAAGCTAAAGGTTTAACTAACGCTCAAATGATCGACTTCGCTAAAGCTGAAGTTAAAGATGCTAAAGTTGCTAAAGATCTTGAAACTGCTTTCAATATGATTTCTCTTAACAAAATGTCTTCTGCTGAAGCTTCTAAATTCATGGTTGATACGATGAAGAAGTCTTACTCTCAAGGTGCTAGCTTCAACGGTGAAGTATTCGTTTACCTCGCTGCTGGTGTATTGATTGTTGCTCTTGCTGTAGCTCTTGCTTCTGGAAACGTAACTGTTTCTAACGGTGGCGGATGTTACTACCAAGACTACTATGTATGTGACACTTACTGTGATTACTACGGTTGTTGGGATGACTGTTACTACACTTACGGTTGTTACTAGTAGATTAGTTTCTGAATTTAATTCTTGAAATCGAAGGGGGACCTAGGTCCCCCTTTTTTTATGGTCAGGAAGCAAGCGTAGCTTGCGAGACCGGTACTTCGTACCGAGTATGCCCACGTCGGCAGGATGCCGAGGAGTCGGCGGTGTATAATTTACTGCTCGCGTTGCGCTCTCGTTTGCACCTCGCTATAACTCACTTACTTGTCCAATAAACCCCAAAGGGAGTCCTTATGCTTAAAAAGCTTGTGTCTTTTGCCATGATCTTTTCTTTCCTCACTGTTCACGCATCTGCTGCCACTAATAATGGTTTAAAAGCTGCTTACGATGAATTGAATTATTCACTGAACGTTGATTGGGATCAAAAAGATAAGGCGTTCTACCAATCTTCAATGAAAAAATTTACTGATGCTGTTTCTCTTATGCAGACTGAAGGTCTTTCAAATGCTGAAATCATCGGTTTTGTTAAAAATGAAATTAAAGACGAGGCTGCAGCTCGTGATCTTGAAACAGCTTTCAACGTTATTTCAATTAACAAGATGGCGCCAAGTGAAGCGACTCAATACATGCTCAATACAATGAAAAAGACTTATGCCCGTGGGTCAAGCTGGCTTGGATTTACAACTGGGGAACTTGCTATTACAGCTGCTATCGTTGTTGGATTGGCCCTCTTGGTCATCTTTGCTCCTGCAGGTTCTTCTGAAGGAATTGCTGCTCCAGCTAATCCTGGTTACTGCACTCAGATCTACCAGTGTAATAACTTTTGCTACAACGACGCTTTATTTGGTTACACTTGTCAGCCGAACTGTTTCTGGACTTGTTACTAGTTTTTCTTACGAAGATTAGTCGAAGATAGATTTTCAAAATCATGGTGGCCCAGGAATTCTACGTGGAGTTTCGGGGCCATTTTTTTTGCGGGTGCTGCTGCCGTTTCTCGAGCTGCATCAGTCTCAAGACGTGAGACGACGTACAGGCAGTGAAGTTGATTCAGAAGCTCTTCAGCTCGTGACCACTTTGTTATGGCCTCTAGGCTATCGTGCCCCATCAAAAGGGAAAGTTTTTTATCCGGCACATTCTTACGAACGCGCGCAATCCACTCGACTGTAGGATTGGTTTGGTCATCCAGCAGAAAAGTTGGAACTAGGAATTGATTTTTTTTGAACTTCACCTGAGCACTTAATGACAAGGTCGTGAAGACGGGATCAAGCTCCCGAAGTTCCTTAAAAGGGTTTCGATCTGGTAGTACAAAGCATGGCTTATCTTCAGCGATGAGCTTTAAGCAGGCCTGGTGACCCGCATGCCAGGGATTAAAACTGCCACCAAAGAATACCCATTCTTCAGAGAAATCAGAGAAGACGGCATCAAGGCAAACCGATTTGAGTTTTTCGTAATCTGGGGAGAAAGGATATCGAGCGCCCACAAAACGCAAAAGAGCACGGGCCTCTTCGGGTTCTAGATCTGGCAGCAGGGAAGTCCACGTCATCATGTACTGAGGAGTCGTCATGGCGAACTCAATATCTTCGAAAATCGCCGAGCCAGGAATAGCTTCATGATCAGGGACCTTGCGGACCTTGAGGAGGTTTTTATCGGTTATAGTAAAAAACAAACGAAGCAATGCTTATCCCAGGTCAAAGGGTAGGGAGTTTCCTAGCCCAAGTTCTTGTACTCCCATTCTACATTGATAAACAAGGATTTCAACTCCACGAGAGTGGGCTTCTTTTAAAAGCTGCGAATATTTTGGATCAAGGGTATTTGCGGGCCTGAAACTTGATACATCCTCTCGTTGGACCACAAACAACATGACGGCCCGAAAGCCCTTAGACTTAAGGTCCATAAGCTCTCTTAAATGCTTCTGGCCCCTTTCGGTGACCGAATCCGGGAACTGGGCGATGCCAGCAAGCTTTAAGGTCACGTTCTTCACTTCCATATAGCAGGGAGGATGAGTTGGGTGATTCTCTAAATAAAAATCAACACGGCTTTCACCAACCTTTTTTTCAGGTTGAATGGTTTTATAGCCGGCCAGCTCAGGTAGGAGACCCTGTGCCAGCCATTCTTTAGTGAGTTTGTTCGCGTTACCGGTATTGACCCCAATCCAACTCTCTCCATTGTGGATGAGTTCTAAAGTATGGGGCATTTTGCGCTTGAGATTTGTAGAAGTGGAGACGGCACATTTCCAGTTGGGTTCCCAACAAGACTGCATGCTGCCGGTATTAGGGACATGAACGGTGAAAGGCTCCTCGTCGATCAAACAATCAGCGAGGAACCTTTTATATCGTTTCAGTAAAACGGCTTCTTTAAGGGGGGTGTCCCATTTCAAATCTATTCTCCTTCAGAGAAATAGAATTTTAATTGAGGGTCAAGTGCTTGTAAATGAGCTTCAAAAGCAGGAGTCGTAATCTTTCTGAATGGATCTAGATCGATTTTAAGCGAGTTGGTTTTCTTTGCTTTACGAGCATAGAAGCAGTCTTCAATACTTTCAACCAGACCCAGAAGATCACCCGACTTTGGAAGTCTTACAACAGTCAAACAAAGTGATTTATTATGATTCTGATCTTCCACTGCGAATTCAGCAGAGATGACATCCATCACCACCGGTTTAGCGAAAGTATCGAAGCTGAGTATGAGAGCGATAACAATAATAATATTTTTCATAGCGAGTCCTTGTTTGTTGAGTGAGTTGTAGGCCCAAACATCTCAAAGAGGAACTCTAACGATCGGAAGATATCTAGCTAATAATTAGATGCACCTCTAGATTCTCTTCGCCTCGGATGAAGGGATGGGTGCTTTGATCATGACTTTTTATAGACTCAAAATGGATTTATGATTTATGACTAAAACATTTTTATTTTTAAATCTTTACTAATAGCTGACCAAAAAAAAGCCCCTTTCGGGGCTTTTTTCATAGGGGGAATTGAATTTATCGTGGGGAACGTTCGAACTCAATTTCTATGCTATCGATAAGGACATTGGTAAACGATTGAAGTTTGAGGTCGCGGATGCTCATTGGAACCATCAACTGAAGTACTGGTTGCATTGGAACTTGCGAGATGATGACACTTGCAAGGAGTTGACCTGACCAAGAAAGGAGCGCGACTTCAGCACTTTGTGATCTTGTCGATCTTGCAGAGAGTGCAATTGAGCGAACAGTTCTGAACTCATTTGGAAGAATCCGTGAAAGCTCCAGAGGACGGTTAGATGAGATCTCCTGACCCACCTGAAATCTTTCTAAGCGTTGACCTTGACTCTGACCACCCCACTGACCTCCACCCCTTACCGGACGAACCTGACCGATGCGGATACTGATTTCAGAGATGCGGGCGTCACCGTTTACGATCAGACGAAGAGACTGAACTTCTTCCAAACTATTTACTTGGAGCGGAGTCTGCATTTGAGAAGCAGAGATCGGCTTCATCGGTCCTACTAATCTATTGTTAAGTTCAACTTGGCAGCTTGCAATTTGACCACCCATACGTGGTCTGATTGAAGTCGGTTGAGCTCGAACGATGACTCTTGCAATTTCTGATCCCTCTAATGTCAGTCCGAGTTGTTGCCTTACGAGTTCTCTTAAATCAATTTGACCTGAGAAACGAATGTCTTGATCAACTCTCAGATTCAGCATTTGTTGCGGAAGAGGTTGTTGTTCGCGAGTCTGTTGAAAACGCGGACGAATAATTTCGGCCGTAATGCTTTCAAGAAAAATATCGTCCTGACTTGAAAGCTCTAATCCATCAGCACGAGTAAGTGCCGGGAGAAGAATTGTTTGTTCGCTCAGCTGACGTCTAACTTGTATTTGGCCAATAAGTCTTCCGAGTGAAGAAATGTCCAGCTGGCCACGTCCTTGAAACGCCTGGGCACTGACCCTGAGTGACAATACTTCAATTTGCCTTTGTTCCTGGATGGAAAGCCTAAGTAACTCCGAGAGAGCGAGTCTCTGTCCCATACGAAGTGATTGTTGAATTCTTTCTGAAATGATTTCAGATGATGAAGAGGGAAATGATGGAGCCGATGGCCCAGTCGGGTACTGTGAAGGATAGGTCGGCCCATTATGACCCGGCTCTTGGTATTGGAATTGAGCGAATGAATGTTGTGAAACAAACAGTACTGAAATGATGACCAATAAAAATGATGCTGAAGCTTTTTTCATAGCCTTTTCCTTTGGTGTACCCAAACGTCTTGTTTGAATTTGTGAATACCTGAGCAAGTGAGATGCCACAAAGTAAGGAATTCCCGAATTTATTAGGATTTATCAATAAAACCAGTTACAAAACGCGGCGCTATAAAAAAGTGAGAATGGCCTGTTTTTAGGTCTTGCACAGCAAAAGTGGAGCCTTTTTGTCACCATCACTGGGAGACAAATGACTCCGTTCGAGATTTTTTGCTCACTCTTTGTCCCTAGTTTTCCGAAAGACAATTATATTTCATTAACTGTAGAATGCGGGCATTTCAAATCCCCACATCAAATGATCTCAAGGAGTCTTCAATGTCTGATAAGGCTAAACTTATTCTCGGCGATAAAACGATCGAACTTCCTATTTTCACAGGTTCTGAAGGTGAGAAGAGTATTGATGTAACTAAGCTTCGTGCTGAAACTGGATACGTAACTCTGGATTCAGGTTATATGGATACTGGTGCTTGTACTTCAGCGATCACTTTTCTTGATGGAGAGCTTGGTATTCTTAAATACCGTGGTTATTCAATCGAAGAGATTGCAGAGAAATCATCTTTCCTTGAATCTTCATACCTGATTTTTTATGGAAAACTTCCTACGGCATCAGAGCTAAAAAACTTTGAGCAAAAAATTGCTTCATTCGATGATGTTCCTGAAGGTATCAAAACCATGATTAAGGCGTTCCCTAAGGATGCTCATCCGATGGCGATTCTTTCATCAAACCTGGTTTCTCTTTCGGCTTTCTACCATGATATGTGTGCTCAGGACTTAACTCCTGCTCAGAAAGATACAGCGATCGTTCAACTTATGGGTCAGCTTAAAGTTATGGCCGCCTACTCTTACCGTCACTCGCAAGGTAAAGAGTTCGTTAAATCTGATAAGTCTCTTGATTATTGTTCTGACTTTATTCACATGATGACTGGGGATAAGAAAGTAGATCCGAAAGTTGCTAAGGCCCTTGATATTCTCCTTATCCTTCATGTTGATCACGAGCAGAACTGTTCGACATCTTCTGTACGTATGGTGGGATCATCTAAGGCCAACATCTTCGCTTCAATCTCAGCGGGTGTAGATGCTCTTTGGGGACCACTTCACGGTGGAGCGAACCAAGCGGTTCTTGAAATGCTGGCAGAGATCAAAGAATCTGGAAAAGGTTATGCGGCTTTCTTAGCTGAAGTAAAAGACAAGAACTCTGGTTCGCGTCTGATGGGCTTTGGTCACCGAGTTTATAAAAATTTTGATCCACGTGCTAAGATCATTAAAAAAGCCTGTGATTCAGTTCTTCAAACTCTTGGTGTGCAGGATCCTCTTCTTGATATCGCTAAAGGTTTGGAAGAAGTGGCACTTAAAGATGAATACTTCGTTTCTCGTAAGCTTTATCCGAACGTGGATTTCTATTCAGGGATTATATACCGCGCTTTAGGGATTCCTACGAATATGTTTACCGTGATGTTTGCGATGGGACGTCTTCCTGGTTGGATGGCACAGTGGAAAGAGATGGTGGAGCAGCCAGGTTTCAAGATTTGTCGTCCTCGTCAAATCTATACCGGTGATACTTCGAATAAGTATACAGATATTAAAGACAGAAAATAGTTTCTCCAAGGGCTCCGCAAGGGGCCCTTTTATTATACCGGTGGGTGCATGTAGGGAAGCATGACGACGCTGAAGCAAAAAATTGCAGAAATACCGGCGAGAAAAATCAACACATCAAGAGCCACATCCTGTGCTTTCATGTAGAATCCTCCTCTTAAAATGGTAGCAAATTTTTTTAAAATCTCCTATGAAGTGATTCACTTTTACTTCCCACGTCTAAAATCAATTAGTTCGATCTAAATAGTCTTGTTTTAAATGAAGCATTTTTTGCCTCAGGCGGGATAACTCGCAAGAACCGTGTTCATGCCTCCGATAGAGAGGCATGAAACAATTCTTCATTTTGGTCTTTTTTAGTTTATTGACGACTTATGCGTTTGCGATGGAACTCAAAGTCACGGCGCTAAGTCAGGACGGGGATCTGGAAAGAAGCTTTGTTTTAACGACTTCTTTGCCTGCGCGAGTTGTTCTCGACTGCCAGAGTTTTATTCAAGGTCTCTACCTTGGAGGGGATCATCTGGTCCTCTTGGATCCAGAAGAATGCCAAGGTCTTCAGGAAAGAGTCTACACAAGCCTTATAAACGCTGAATCTCACTGTATTGAAGTAGATGATGAGCTTCGCTCGGATGCTAGTTGCCATTAACGATCTCCTCTTGAAAATTGCATAACGGGATGGAAATCTAAACTATCTTGAGCTTTTTGCTGTTGTCCAGAAGCACAGGCCCCTAAAAGCAAAGCTAAAGACAGAATTAAAATTTTTTTCATGTATTTCCCCTTGAACTCAGTCTCCCTCGGATGCTTAACTTAAAAAAGTATATAAAATTTAAGGTATCGTTAAGTTTAGTAGAACGATGAGTATAATTTCGTTAAGATCAGACATGAACTTTTCCTTAATCCTTCCTCTCTTACTTCATACATTTAAATCTGAGCACGATCTCATAAAGTCTATTGAAGAGCTTTCTCAGAAATTTACCGAGAACCGATCTGAAATTAATGATTATCTCTCAGATAAAAGATTAGTTTCGGCCTATACGGCTTTTTATCTCACAACGAACTTACCTAAGTTCAATGCCGTTCTGGAGTGGATGCCTGAGGCATGGCTGGAAGAGTTGAAAACCTCTCACCTGATTGATTTAGGTGCGGGGCCGGGGACATACTCCTTGGCGTTTAGAGAATGGTTAGGAAAGGAAGCAAAGGGCATGACTCAGGTTGAGACTTCGCCTGTTATGCGCGAGCAGGCCTCAAAGTTGTGGCAGGGGCTCTATCCAACAGAAAAAATGAATCAATCTCTAACAGTTAAAAATAGTGATAAAAAATTTCTGCTTTTTGGTCATTCTGCCAATGAGATGGGTGCAAAAAAAGCGATTGAATATATCCAGGATATTAATCCAGAGCACATTCTGTTCATCGAACCAGGGATGAAGGATTTTTTTCCAGTCATGCTCGAGATCCGAGAGTTTTTAATTAAGCAAGGATACAATGTTTTGTTTCCTTGCCCACAACCAGTCCCATGCCCAATGGCAGGTACTCAGGACTGGTGTCATCAGTTTGTTTATGTCAAACAAAGTGCAGAGATTGAACGGTTGTCTCAGATGGCAAAAAAAGATCGAAGACTCTTGCCCCTAACTGTTCAGGCGTTCACACGCAGTGATTTAAAAGCTTCGGCAGCTGAACGGGTAGTGCGTGTTCTCCCTGAAACTAAATTTAGTCTTGAGTGGGAAGTTTGCGTCGGTGATAATGTTGACCATTATCAAATCATGAAACGGTCCTATGAGAAAAAAACACTTAAGCAATTAGATGAAGTTTTGGCCGGCGCAGCAGTAGAGACCGCGTTGGATAAACAGATCGAAAAAACTAAAAGAGTTAAGCTACTTACGGTCAATAAAAAATCAATCAGCTGATATTGACAGCACTGTTTTCACTTCCATCTTGTATACTAGAATAGGTACAACGATTGGAGGAGGGGATATGAATAAATTTGATCAAGTGGTTCTCGGTTCACTCGATATTGCACACTCCGAAGCTCTTAAAAGAAAAAATCCAGAGCTCCATCCGGAGCACTTACTGCTAGGTTTAGTCCTTAATAAATCAACTTATGCGTCCAAGGCCCTCAAGGACAATCTTAAAGAGATTGAAGGCTTCGTAGAGAAGTTACCTAAAACGACTGGTCAGTTGGCCCTTGAGAACATCCGAGTTTCTGCAAAATTGCAGGAATGGATTACCCAGGCCTCAGGTGAATCAGCACAAGCAGGGAAACAAGAAATTTCAGAGAAACATTTACTTAAGTTTCTCCCGACTTTCTTTCCGCAACTTAAAGTGGATTACAATAAGTTTTCGGAACCTACTGATGACGTGGAAGTACCCAGTTTTCTTATCAACCTTAACGAACTCGCGGCGGCGGGGAAGCTCGACCCAGTTATCGGTCGTACCAAAGAAATCAGATCGGTCATTGAAATATTGGGCCGAAGGGCCAAAAACAATCCAGTTCTGGTGGGGCCCGCTGGAGTCGGGAAAACAGCAATTGTGGAAGGACTGGCCGAACAAATCGTAAAAGGAAATGTTCCCGATGTTCTGAAAAATAAAACTGTTTATTCCCTCGAGATGGGATCTCTGATGGCGGGAACTAAGTACCGCGGAGATTTCGAAGAGCGAATCCAGAATCTTTTAAAATTTGTGAAATCCAAAGCGGGTGAAGTGGTTCTCTTTATTGATGAGATCCACCAACTCGTAGGTGCCGGCCGCACGGATGGGGCCATGGATGCCGCTAATCTTCTTAAACCTGCACTAGCAAGAGGGGAGCTCCACTGTATTGGAGCGACAACTTCTGATGAATATCAGAAATACATCTTAAACGATGCAGCCCTTGAGCGACGTTTCCGTCATGTACCAGTCAATGAACCTTCAAAAGAGGATGCTGTCGAAATTTTGATGGGAGTAAGAACGAAGCTTGAGGCCCATCACGGGATTAAAATCTCCGACGATGCGGTTTACAACGCTGTTTTCCTCTCTGATCAATACATCACAGATAAAAACCTGCCCGATAAGGCGATTGATCTATTGGATGAGGCGTCTTCTGCCTTGAAACTTTCTGCCGAGGCGATGCCAGCAAAACTGGTAGAGCTTGAAGGAGAGTTACGTTCTAAAAAAATCTACGTCCAGATGGACAAGGACAATAAGGATCTTAAAACCGAGATTGAAAATCTTCAGAAAAAATTTAATGAAGGGAAAGCCGTTTGGGAAAAAGAAGTCAGCTCTCTTAAAAAAGTTTCAGAAATTAAAAATCGAATCGATCGTCTTCAGTTTGAATTGGATACGGCAGAACGGAATCAGAACTACGAAGAGGCGTCTAAAATTAAGTACATGATTTTGCCTGAAACAAAAAAAGAGCTGGATTCACTTCAGTACGATTGGGTTTTAGGAAAAAAACATGTAGCAGAGATTATCTCTCGTCAAACAGGTATTCCTGTCGAAAAAATCCTGAAATCAAAACAGGATTATATTTTAAAAATAGAGGAATTTCTTAATCGCCGGGTTTTTGGTCAGCATGAAGCCATCCATGAGATCTCTGAAACTCTTGTTGCGAGTTACGCAGGCCTATCTTCCGAAAATCGTCCACTGGGGTCATTCCTATTGTTAGGTCCAACTGGTGTGGGTAAAACCGAAACGGCCAAGGCCCTAACAGAATATCTATTTGATGATGAAGAAAATATCATCCGTTTTGATCTTTCTGAATTTTCTGAAAAGCATTCGGTTGCTAAGCTCATCGGCGCTCCTGCTGGTTATGTAGGTTATGAAGAAGGTGGGATTCTGACAGAGTCCGTGCGCAGAAAACCTTATGGGGTCGTGCTCTTTGATGAAATTGAAAAAGCTCATCCAGACTTTGCTGATATCCTTTTGCAGATTCTCGATGATGGAAGACTTACCGATAATAAGGGACGTGTGATCAATTTCAAAAACATGATCATCATGATGACCTCGAATTCTAAAAATCCCAAAGAGGAATTTAAGCCGGAAGTCCTGGGTCGTATTGATGGAGTTCTGACGTTTAATGCTCTGGATGTGAGCATCATGAAACAACTCATTGATAAGCAGATCAAGCAAATCAATGAACGTTTGAAAGCTAAAAAAGTCCAGATCCGCCTGGATAAAAAGGCTTACGCGACACTGGAAGAGCAAGGTTATGATCATCAGTATGGAGCAAGACCTCTAAATAGCGTCTTCCAAAAACTTGTGACCAGACCTCTGTCTAAGAAAATTCTGGAAGGGAATCTTCAAAGTGGGGAAATCGTAATGACTTGGAATGGAGTAGAGATGGAAGTTCATGACATTGGTCAAAGCAAAGAAGAATTACACTAAAATAAGAACCACATCTTCGGATGTGGATCTTATTGAATCTTAATGCGATTGCTTTGTTTTCGTTCGCGCCGTCGAAGCTATGCTTAAACAAGCGAGATTTTTCCTATTCAACTCAAGCTTGATAAAGGAAAATTGTGAAATGAAAACCCTCTTTTTTCTTTCGCTGTTTCTCAATTTCTCTATTCTGGCCCATACTCCACCCACGTCAGATCATTTTGACGGAAAAAAATACTTTAACCCTGGGCTCACCGGTGAGATGGGCTTTTGGGATGTGGTAAAGTGGAAATTCACCGCTGACACTGTAGAATGGGAAGAGAGTATTCCCAATAAAACTTATCCCACTCCTGTTTTGAATTCAGAAGATAAGGCCTCGGTGACTTTTATCAATCACGCGACTTTTCTCATTCAACTGCAAAATCTTACCATCCTAACTGATCCTATTTTTGCCGAACGAGCGAGTCCCTTTAAATTCTGGGGGCCCATTCGCGCCAGAGCTCCAGGAATTGATCTTGAATTACTGCCACCGATTGATGTGGTGATTATTTCCCATAATCACTACGACCATATGGATCTTGAAAGTCTCAAACGCATAGATGGCAAGTACCACCCACTTTTTCTGGTACCCAAAGGGGATGAGAAATTGCTCAAAGAAGAAGGCATTCAAAATGTGCACGAAATGGACTGGTGGGAAGTTCATGGGGTGAAGGGAACAAATATTGCTTTCACACCGGCGCAACATTGGTCAGCGCGGGGATTGTTTGACCGTTATGATAGTTTATGGGGAAGTTATTTTATTGAGCATCAGCACTTAAAAATTTATTTTGCCGGTGATACCGGATATGGTCCGCATTTTAAACAGATCATAGAGAAGCTCGGATCCCCTGACATAGCGTTTTTGCCCATTGGTGCCTATGAACCTAGATGGTTTATGAAACTGCACCACTTAAATCCTGAAGAAGCTGTGATGGCCCATAGGGATCTAGGAGCGAAAACGTCACTGGCCATGCACTTTGGAACTTTTCAAATAAGTGATGAAGGACGGGAGCAACCAGTCCAGGAGCTGGAGATTGCCAGAACCAAGAATGATATTGATCCTGAGCAATTTATTATTCTTGATCAGGGTGAAAGCAAAAAGTTTTGATCGAGTTTGTTTGAGGTCGTCTTCAGATACAAATCCCTTTGATCCCGATAGACTCATCTTAGACGGAAGTAGAGGGAATAAAAAATCTACAGTAGTAAATTTTAAAGCCCTGTTTTGATTCAGAACGAGTATTCCGCCAAAAAAGCCACTTGAGAAGAGTGGCTTTTTTAATTGGCGACAGCTTAAGAGGGCCAAATATTGAATTCTCTTTGGATTCTTTCTTTTTCTTCTTCGGAAAAATTATTTGAATCAAAGGATAGGTGGGAAAGAGACTTCATCTTTTTTATGACGTCTGGAAAGTTTTCGAACGAATTAGAATCCAGATTTAAACGCTTCAGAAATTGCAGTTCAAAAAATGATTGGGGCAATCGAGATAGATTATTATTGGGCAAAGAAAGTTCATAGAGCATAGTCAGCATGGAGATCTCTTCGGGCAATGCTTCTAGTCCACATGATTTCACATTCAGTGTACCAAGAGGTGCGGCCACAATGCCGAGTGGAAGAAGAAAACGTTTCATTGGTGTCTCAATAATTTTTAGATTCTCAAGCTTCTTTAAAGAAAATAAAGGCGAGAGGTCTCCTGCAAAGCTTGGCCACTTTACAGAAATTATTTTGCAATTGTTCCAGCCCGAAAGATCATCGGGAAGGGCCACACAATCACCCTCCAGATAAAGCTCAGTCAGATTGGGAAAATCGAGTAACTCCTTAGGGAAGGATCCTTTCAGGCTTACCTTAAGTCCCGTGACATCATCTTTATCTTTTAAAGCGGAGTTGAGATTTTTATACAGACTCATAAATGATTTCCAGGAATACCTAAGAAGTAGAGGATGGTCGTCATGGGGCCCACATTCATTTGATGGCGGGCCTCTTTCCGAACTTTTTCTTTAGCGTGAAAGGCGATACCAAGACCCGCGTGATGAAGCATGGGTAAATCATTGGCCCCATCACCAATGGCGACAACTTCTTGAATGTTGAATTTTTCACGAAGAGCAATCAGTTCTATGTAATCAACTTTTTTTTGAGCATTGAGAATCTCGCCTTTAACTTTTCCTGTAAGAAATCCATTTTCAATTTCAAGCTCGTTAGCAAAGGCGTAATCCATTCCAAGACGTTTTTGAAATCGTTCCGCAAAATAACGGAATCCACCTGAAACAATCGCTGTCTTGTACCCCTCTGCTCGAACTGTCTTGATAAAGTCTTCAACTCCATCAGTTAGTTTAATCCCTTGATAGATGGCTTCCATCTTCTCACCAGAGAGACCTTTAAGAAGAGCGACACGTTCACGAATGGATTGATCAAAATTGATTTCACCGTTCATGGCACGTTCCGTGATTCCCATAACCTTGTCACCGATACCATGCACTCGAGCAAGTTCATCAATGACTTCAGCTTGAATAAGTGTGGAGTCCATATCAAAAACAATGAGCTTTCTATTTAAACGATAGGCATCGTCTTTAATCAGGGCCATATCAACTTTAAACTTATGTGAACAATCTATCAGTGCTGTTTTCATTTTTTCGGAATCAAAAGACGAAGAGGTAGCAAGGGAGAAATCCAAAACTTTAGATGCATTTGGTTTGGTGTTTTCCGAATTAAGAACCGTCAGGAATTGAGTCTTTATGAGAGAAGTGATGGCCGATACAAATTCATTTGTGATGCCTTGAGGAGCGACACAGGTTAGAACATATTGGGCCAGGGTACTCACACCGGGTCCTTGTGGGCTTTACTTAGTTGTTTGATCTTCTTTTTCTCAGCACGCTTCTCACGCATTTTTCCAATCATAGAAAGTGAGTAGGTGAGGGCGGACCAAAGGGAGAGAAAAGCAGAGACATACATGAGGGCCATTCCGATCAGCGGAAGATCAAAGTATCCTAGGTAAGCTTCGTCGTAGACCATCAGCATTGGTGTTGCCACCATCTGGGTGCCGGTTTTCCATTTACCCATTTCACTTACAGGAACACTTACACCTTCACCCATCGCCAATAGGCGAAGTGAAGTCATGTACATTTCCCGTAAAACCAAAACAATCACGATGATGGAATTTACGCGATCAAGGGACAAAAGCATAATGAGAGATGATACAACGAGGAATTTGTCAGCAATTGGATCAAGAAATGATCCAAAGACTGTCACAATATTTCTCTTTCTTGCGATGTAGCCATCAAGAAAATCAGTGATAGACGCAACTACAAAAACCCAACAGGCGATGTGACCTAGGTAGTCTTTATAGGGCATGAGCCAGGTGGGAGAATCTTCCACGAAATAGAGGGCGAGTACCACGACAGGAATCATCAAGATTCTGAAGAAGGTGATTCGATTCGGAAGATTATCTATCTCGAGGTCGTTTTTTTCCATGTTTCGTCCACTATATAAGAACATTTGTGAGAAGCAAAAAAAGAAAGCTTTACCTATCTTTGAGTTATCTTACCTAAGCGCCTACAATAAGAGAACAAGAGGTGACCATGGAGCGACGTTTTAATTTAATTAAGTCTGATTTTGAGAAGCATGAGAAGAGAATCCTTCCACGGTTTCCGTTTTGTTATTTAACTTTTAAGTCTGACGATACTTCTCGTGTATACGAGATAAAGGATATCTCTCACACCGGAATGCAGATTTCAGTGAAAGAAAATCTTCATCAGTTTAATGAAGATGCACCTCTCAAAGGATGCATTCATTGGCATGGTAAGAGTCTGGATATCGCGGGAACTGTGAAGTGGACAACCGCCAATCGCCTTGGGGTTGAATTCCACAAGAGGCGAGAGATTCTGGAGAAAGTTCAGGACTTTTTGCAGCTTGAAGAGTTAGTCAAAAGACTCAAACCACTGCACAAATTAGACGAAGGGATGGAGCTTCCGGCCCGGCTTAAGTACTGGCTTTGTTCTGATGGACCTGTAGAAATTTTTATTTGGCAGCATGGCGATGGAGAAATTGCAAAATTTCAGGTGCTGTTTATGGAAATATTTGTGGAGTGGGAAGATGGCGCAGGACTTAAAACTGGACGAATCTTGTCAAAACGCAATGTTGATTCACCTCTTCTGACTGAAGATGAGTGGGTGTTCCAAATTGATCCAAACCTTTCTGAAGAAAAACTAGGTAAATCCAAACGCCTCGTGAATTTGATTTCAGATGAACTTCTTCCCTCTGAAGCAAAATCTTTTCTCTCGCGTCAATTAAGTTAATTCCTTCATAGAGTTGATCAAAAGGAGTACAATTCTTTTGATTAACTTCTTCTCAAGGGATCCCGATGAACCGAAATTTAGCTATGGAATTTGTGCGTGCCACTGAAAGTGCAGCAATTGCGTCTGCGCGACTCATGGGCCGTGGAGATGAAAAAGCCGCTGACCAGGCCGCAGTGGATGCGATGAGAGCGATGCTTGATTCAATCGATTGTCGTGCCACAGTTGTAATCGGTGAAGGTGAGCGTGATGAAGCACCCATGCTTTATATCGGCGAAAAAGTGGGATCAGGAAATGGTCCGGAATTAGAAATCGCTCTTGATCCTCTTGAAGGAACAACGATTTGTGCTCACGGCGGAACCAATTCAATTTCAGTTATGGCCATTGGTGAAAAAGGTGGACTCCTCCACGCTCCAGATACTTATATGTTAAAAATTGCGACCGGTGCTGAAGGCAAGGGTGTGGTTGATATCCGTCAAAGCCCGACAGAGAATTTAAAACGTCTAGCTGATGCAAAAAAATGTCGAATCGCTGATCTGACAACAATTGTTTTAGATCGTCCCCGTCACAAAGACCTGATTGAAGAAATCAGAGCTGCTGGTGCACGTATCTATCTTATTGGTGACGGTGATGTTTCGGCCGCCATTGCAACGGCCACTCCTAATTCTGGGATCGATATCCTTATGGGTATTGGCGGAGCACCGGAAGGCGTGATTGCCGCTGCGGCCCTTCAGTGTTTAGGCGGAGAGTTTCAGGGAATTCTTAAACCCCGTAATCAAAGTGAAATTGAACGCGCTCTGAAAATGGGTGTAGATGATATTACCCGCGTTTTCAAAATCCATGATCTCGCCAAAGGTAACCTCATGTTCTGTGCAACTGGTGTGACTCAAGGAAACTTCCTTGATGGCGTCATCTTTAAGCCATGGGGTTGCACGACTCACTCTCTGGTTATGAGAAGTGAATCAGGCACCATTCGTCACATCCGTGCCGAACATCACTTTGATAAAAAACCACGTTACTAAGAAAAAGGAATTTCTATGGCACGCGCTGAGAGAAAAGAAGTCTTTGATGTTCCTGTCGATAAATTTTATAAGGCTATTATCGACTATAAAGCTTACCCTAGTTTTGTAGATGGGATGAGAAGTGTCGATGTGCAGAATGAATCGGCCGAGGGAGCAACAGTTAAATTCAATTTAAGCCTCGTGAAAGAAGTCGCCTATACTTTGAAACTCGCTCACAAAAAAGACCTCGAAGTTAGCTGGAGTCTTGTGAATGGAGACATGATGAAAATCAATAACGGTAAGTGGACTCTTAAAGATCTTGGAAATAATAAAACTGAAGTGACCTACACTCTAGAAATTGAACTTAAAGGTTTTCTTCCTGGTCTTGGCATGATTGAAAAAACGTTGGTTAATACCAATCTTCCTTTAACCATGAAAGCTTTCGGTAAGAAAGCAGCGAGTCTCTAATGGATGAAAAAGACGGCAAACTAGGGGACCTCCTAAAAAAAGTTCTCACGACCACTGTTACCGCCGCTTTTATGACGGAAGAAGGTGTTCGCGCCGTTTTAAAAGATCTTCCTTTGCCTAAAGACATGGTGGCTTCTCTGGTAGAAAACGCCAAGTCGACTAAGACTGAGTTTGTGTCATCGGTTAAAAATGAACTCAAAACTTACCTTGATAAAATCGATATCTCCAAAGAGATCGATAAAATCGTGGATAAGTATGATTTTCAAATTAATGCCACCATCAGCCTGAAGAAGAAGCAGAAGAAAGGGAAAACCGAGGAAGAATAAGTTTGAATCCGGAATTCTATAATCAGAAATTAAAATCAATCGAGAAAAAGCTTCGGGATACTAATCTCCTCATTGTGAGTAAGACTCGATCTATTGAAGAGATCAAAAGCTACTATGATTTGGGTCAGTTTGATTTCGGTGAAAACCGTGTACAGGAACTCGAGCAGAAAGCGGAAACATTAAAAGAAGAGTGCCCAAGAATTCGCTGGCACATGATTGGTCACCTTCAGTCTAACAAAGTTAATCAGCTCTTCCAGATCCCCAATCTTCACGCCATTCACTCCGTCCATGATCAGGCCTTAGTTGAAAAAATGATCAAGGCCCAGGATAAACTCATTAAGCCGTTAAAAATTTTCCTTCAATTCAATACTTCCAAAGAAGAGGCGAAATCGGGATTTGAAACTTATGCCGAATTGAGAATGGCAGCAGAGCTGGTGAAGGCGAGTTCTCTCACGCTCGCGGGACTTATGACTATGGGAACTCTTCGCACTGAAAACTTTCAGGACGAGGCCAAACGCTGCTTTAATCAGCTAAATGAACTCAAAGAGCAACTTGAAAGTGAAATGAATCTCAAACTTGAAACATCTATGGGTATGAGCCAGGATTATGAGATTGCTATCGCAGAAAAATCTAACTGGATCCGTCTCGGGACGATGATGTTTACTTAAGTTTAATCAACCGAAGTTCTTTTGAATTCGATTCCCTGAATCTTCATTCCATCAGGACCCACAATCGTAATGATCTTTGACGTCGTAGGACTCTTACAGGTATCCAGTTCACACTGAAATTCATCTCCAGCAATTGTGAATGATCTGAGCGTTGTATTGGAGAGATAGCTAGTGTCAGTCACTTTGAGAATCTGCTGTTTGGTTGAATCAGTGAAACTTCCATCTGCAAAATACGTCAGCTTATTTATAGTTGGTACAACCGGAGTAACTACTGAAATTCCATTGGCCGTCAGATCATGGCGGAGATCAATGGCATAAGCATCAACTCTCACACCTTGAATACTTCTGCCGTCTTCAAGATTCGTCGCAGGAGTAGATCCAGGTCGGTACTGATCCGGAATCCCTATGATCGTGCGAGTGCCTTCAATCATCATCGGGCCGCCGCTGTTACCACCATAAGTCGAGCAGTCGTGACGGAAAACCTTGTCATCAATCACTTCAGGAATATTGGTATAAAGATTGGTCGCCTTAATGGCGACGATTTTACAGTTGTGAGTGGTGATGAGTGTATCGACAGTTCGGTCAGTGAGAAAACCATCTTTTGGATAACCAATCATTTCCAGACGTGTGCCTTTGGCCGCCATTTTATTGGTGTAGGCAAAATCTCCCGAACGATCTCGTGGAATATTTTGAAACTCTAAAAGAATAGTATCGTGAGTCTGAGTTCCGGCAGCAATGCCTAAGCATTTAATTTCTTCACCAGTGGCGTGAATGCGGGCCGATCCTGTTTTACACCAAGTAGGAGCATCGTATTTAAAACAGTGACGGGAAGATGAAACAAAACTTTTGTTGGTATCAGTGGTCTTAACAAAAAAACCTGTGCATCCACCAATCTTCACAAAGCTCAGGGCCTTCGCATCAGTTTTGGCAACAGTTGCTCGACGAGAGTTGGCCGAAAACATTTCGATTTGATCTGCAACCGCTAAAGTTGAAAGAAGAAGAGACGCGAACAGAAGATTAAGCATTTTTTAGTACCCTTGAGTTTTGGGCATTAATTTATTAAACGGCTTAAGCCTTCGGCAAGAAAATTATTGTTTCTCGTAACCGCACGTCGTGCCCCAGTCAGCTACATTTCCACGGGTTGCGACAGATAAAGAGATCATTAATGATTTACGACCATTTTTTTCCGCGAACGTATAAGTGTCCTTCACGTAAGCCGATTCAGAACCACCACGCACTGTTGTTGTTTCAACCACAACCTGAGAACCCACGATGGATACTTTGGCTGTTTGTTTTGTCCCTGATGCCAGTGACCAGCTCTTAGATCCAGCGGTCAGCGTTTGAGTGGACCATCCACGGTTATCCCGAAGATCTTGATTGATGATTTTGACGGTAGCGCCTGAGATTTCAACGCGAGCATTAGAGTTACAGGCACTGACGGAGAAGTTCAGTTTATAATCGCCATTGAAGCTTGTAAGATTTTGCGCAAAACTGACGCTAGAGAACAATATCGTACCGAGAATGAGGGCAGATTTCACTGTAAGACTCCTTGTGTGGTAATGGCGCGAGTCTAGTGAAGACAAAGCGAAGCTGGCCCTGGCCCCTGTAAAAATGCCCCTACACGTATTAGTTCCTCTAATACAACCCTGTAATTTTTCTATAGTATTTATCAGCTAGGACCTATCTAATTTTTTTCTTAGACAACCACCGTCATAGGGGAATAAATAGATCATATACGAGTAATTCAAGGGGGACGTCATGGACGCCAATCGTAAGGTACCAGAGTTAAGTTTGATGAGCTTTGTGAACGGGACGAACAACGATAAGAATCGTTTCGTGGACAATCTCTTCAGCGGTCTTAAAGACTACGGCTTTATCGTTTTGGTTGATCACCCTGTTGATCACAAGCTCACTTCTAAAGCGTACGACCTTATTCACCAATTTTTCCAACTTCCAGAAGAAAAAAAACGTGAGTACACCTGCAAAGAAGGCGGCGGTCAGCGCGGCTACACAGCTTTTGGTGTTGAGCATGCGAAGAACTCTCAGTTCCCAGACTTAAAAGAATTCTGGCACGTAGGTCGCGATAAACTCGTTGATCCAAAATTTCAAAAATATTTCCCTGACAACATCTGGCCTTCTGAAATCAAAGATTTTCAGGACACTTTCCTAAAACTCTATAGCGCTCTTGATACGACATCGATTGTGATTCTTGATGCTCTTGGCATGGCCTTAGATGTTCCTCAGTCTTTCTTCCGCAATATGCTTCAAGACGGAAACTCAATTCTTCGTCCGATTCACTATCCGCCGCTTGATGCTCGCGCTCCAAAAAATAGCGTTCGCTCTGCGGCCCACGAAGACATCAATCTCATCACAGTGATGGTTGGTGCTACAACTTCAGGTCTTGAGCTTTTAGATCGTGATGGAAAGTGGTTAAAAATTAATACCAATGACAAACAATTAGTGGTTGATTCTGGTGATATGTTGTCGCGTCTCACGAATGATCTGATTCCTGCCACGACTCACAGAGTGGTCAACCCTGACGATGCAACGACGAACCGGTACTCGATGCCATACTTCGTTCATCCAAATCCTGATACCATCCTCTCCTGCATCCCATCTTGTCGTGGGACAGGGGAGAAGTATCCTGCCATTAATTCTCATGAGTGGCTGTTAGTTCGATTGAAAGAGATCGGGCTGCTTAAAAAGTAATATCTTTCTCCCAAAAATGTGGCCCCGAAAGGGGCCATTTTTGTCTGCTACTCAGGGCTTTTGAAACACCCCTTATCTCATTGATATCTTCCAAATATGTTGAAAATTTCGACACATTTATTTTCATTCTTTCCTTCCTATAAGTGCCGATAAGTTATACCTCAAAGGGTATTTATGGCCGTTCCACATTTTCAGACCAATGACCGACTTATCACTCAGACAGAAGTATTAGATATTCTAGTAACAGCAAAACTTCTTTCGAGCTCTGAAGCAGAAAAGTTTTTGAAGTTGTGGACACGCTCACAAGAGAATCCGCTTACTCATTTAGCCGATCTCAGAATTCAAGACAGACGTCATCCTGAAAAAATCATGACCCATGATGACCTCATGAGTGTTATCGCTTTGGGACTTGGAATTGCTTACGAAAGAGTCGATCTTTTAAAAGTTAGCCTTGATGTTGTGGGTTCAGTTCTTCCCTATGCCTATGTGGATCGTCTCTCAATTGTTCCCATCGAAGTTTCTAATGATAAAGTTGTGATTCTTACGGCGCAACCTTTCGCTTTGGAATGGGTTGATGAAGTAAAAAATCAGGTTAAAAGAAAAATCGAACTTCGTCTCAGTACGCCCGCTCAAATTCGTCATATCTTAAATGAGATTTACGTTGTTCAAAAAGCCTTCTCAGCAATGGCCCGAGAGCAAGGAAATAAAGGGACTGAAAAACTTAGACTTCTCCGTCAGGGGAAAATGACTGAGTTAGATAACCTCATTGAAAAGTCCAAGGGGAAAAAGCTCGGTCCTCAAGACGGAAACGTGGCAAAGATTGTCGATTGGCTCATTAGTTTTGCCCTCTTTGAAAGGGCCTCCGATATTCACCTCGAGCCAAAACGTGGCTTAGGACAAGTTCGTTTTCGTGTCGATGGTGACTTGAAGACTGTTTACCGTTTAGATCCTGAAGCTCTGTTGATGGTCATTTCAAGATTTAAAATTCTTGGGGATATGAAGCTTGATGAAAAAAGAAAACCCCTGGATGGTGGTTTGAAAAGAGAGCTTGAGAATGGCAAACATGTCGAAATGCGACTTTCAACATTGCCCACCAATTATGGTGAGAAGCTTGTTGTCCGAATTTTTGATAAAAACGTTGCTGGAAAAGATTTAGACTTTATTGGATTTAGCCGGGACGATATGAAGATTTGGGAAAATCTCATTAATCAACCTCAGGGACTAATCCTCGTAACAGGGCCTA